>NZ_QGSW01000284.1:0-26374 GCF_003176715.1 Micromonospora sp. S4605 | reverse complement strand
GTCCGGCCCCCGGGCCGGACGGCGTGGCGGCGGCCCGGAGCGCGGCGCGGAAGGCGGCCGCGTCCGGGTAGCGGTCAGCGGGGCGGGGTGCGGTGGCGCGGCGCAGCACGGCGGTCACCGCCGGCGGCACGCCGGGACGTGGCCGCAGCGGGGTCCCGGGTCGGCCGGCGGGCGCGCAGAGCAGGGTCACGCCGAGCCGGCCCAGCCCGAACACGTCGGCGCGGGTGTCCACCACGGCCAGCGGGTCGTCCTGCTCGGGGGCCATGTAGCCGGGGGTGCCGGCCCGGGCGGTCAGCCCGGAGGCGGCGGCGAGCGCCTTGGCCAGCCCCAGGTCGGCGACGAGCACCCGCTCGCCGGCAGGGGTGGACCGGAACAGGATGTTGCCCGGGGTCAGGTCGCGGTGCACCACCCCGTGCCGGTGCAGCACGGCGACCCCGGCCGCGATCTCGCCGAGCAGGTCCACGGCGGACGCCACCGGCAGCGGCCCGCGCGCCAGCCGGTCCCGCAGGCTGCCGCCGTCCGCCCAGGCCAGCACCGCGTACGGCCGGCCGTCGGGCAGTTCGCCCACCGCATGCACCCGGACCACCCGCTCGTGGTCGAGCCGCCGCAGCAGCCGGGCCTCGTCCAGGAAGCGTTCCCGCACCCGCAGGTCGTGGCTCCAGTTCTCGGCCAGCACCTTGATCGCCACCCGGGAGTCGAGCACCGGGTCGTGCCCGAGCCAGACCGTCGCGAACGACCCCGCCCCGAGCAGCCGCTCGATCCGGTAGGAGCCGATCCGCACCGGAGCGGTCATGGTGTCACCCCCGCGATCCGCCTCCCGGACGGTCCACCTCGACCGTAGACGGGCCGGCTGGTCGGCGGCACTCCCCCACGCCGTCGGCCGCATCGCGTCCGCCGTGAGGCGGCCGGCGGACGGTCGGGAACCCGACGAACCGATCCGATGCGGCCGGAGACCAACAGGACAGGAGACCCGCACCCAGGAGGAGAACCGCCATGAACCGTCTGTCGTCCGTCGTCGTCGCGGGGGCGCTCGCCCTCGCCACCGTCGGCGCCGTCGCCGCCCCGGCCGCCGCCCGGCCCGAGGCGGCGCCCGCCGTCGCCGGTCCCGCCGGCCCCGCTGCCACGGCCGGCACCGCCCCGGCCATGCCAGCCCGCGCCGTCGCCGTCCGGCCGGGCGGGGCCGTTCCGGCCGCCGGCACGGCCAGCCTGGTCGACCCCGCCGGCACTGTCGCGCCCGACCGTTCCGTCGCCACCCGGCCGGCCGCGGCCCGCGGCTGGCAGGTCGAGGTGCTCAGCGTGCGGGGCACCGGCCCGTACCGGATCGGGGCCCGGCTGGACCGGCTTGTGGCCGCCGGCCGGATCGACTGGACCGCGCCGGGCTGCGCCGGGGTGGTGCACGCCGGCGCCACCGGCGAGTGGGCCGGCGTGGTGCTGCTGGCGTTCCGGCAGGGCCGGCTGGTGGAGGTGGGCACCGCCACCGCGCCGCCGCGCTCGCCCGCCGGGGCCGCGGTCGGCATGTCCTTCGCCGAACTGGAGCGGATCTACGGCCCACGCGGCGCGCTGATCAGCAACGACGCCGGCGACGCCACCGCCTACCTGGTCCGGTTCGGCACCCGGGTCGAGCTGTTCACCGGGCACCCGATCCGGCCGGGCGTCGGCTACTTCCAGGTCGGACCGGCCTCGTACGTCGAGCGCAACTTCCGGCAGGGCACCACCTGCTGAGCCAGGTCACGGAACCAACGGCGGGGGCGGTGGCCGGTCGGCCACCGCCCCCGTCGGGAGAACCCAGGGTCACAGCAGAGTCGCGTTCCAGTACGACAGCACGGGACCGATCATCTGGAAGCGGACCCAGGAGGAGCAGGTCCGGGTACCGCCCTGGTTGTTGCGGGGGCAGACGAACTGGGGGCTCGCCGCGCCCACGATCGTGCCCGCGTAGGCCCACCGGGGACTGACGATGTGCACCGGGCCACCGCTGTCGCCGTGCCCGGCGGCCGCCACCCCGTCCTTACCGGCGGTGGCCGTGCCGCAGGTCAGCCGGCCGGTGATGTCGGTGCAGTAGTTCGTCTTGATGACGGTGAGTCCGCCACACACCTCGCCGCTGTAGGCGCCGTTGAAGCAGACGCCCGAGCCCTCCGCCGACGTCCAGGGCGTGGCCGACATCGCCTGGAGGGTGGTGTCGGTGCGGAACATCGTCGCCGACCCCGTGCCGGTGACGATCGCCGTGTCCGTGCCCCGGTCGCGGGTGTCGATCCAGTTCTTCCGGCCGACGTACTCGGAGCCGTTGTAGAGGTAGGCGCCGTTGGCGAAGCAGTGCGCCGCGGTGAGGAAGTAGTTGACGCCGTTGCGCCGGATGCCCGGGCCGATGGTGCACGACGAGTAGCCGTCGTTCAGCTCGGCGCCCGCGCTCCAGGGAGAGAAGTCGTCCCAGCGGGAGAGGAAGAGGGCGTCCTTCTCCGGCTCCGGAACCTCCTCGATCTCGATGTCCGCACCGAACCTGTCCCGCAGGGTCCGCACCGTGGCCTCGGACGGATCGACCACCCCGAGACGCAGCGTGTTGGTGGACTCGTGCGGTCCCCACTCGACCAGCCGGATGCCGGCCTGCCGCAGCGCCGCCACGTGGTCGCTCACCTTGTCCCGCCGGTCCACCAGCTCCCGGTAGGTGTACCGGGCGCCCTCGTGCACGACCACGTCGCCGGAGATCGACCGGACGGCGGCCGCACTTGCCGCCGCCGCGGCCCGCCCCTGGTAGGAGACGTGCACCCGGCCGTCCGGGTCCACCCAGTGGCCCGCGTACCGGCTGTCCCCGTGCGCCACCCGCCACGCGTCCTGGGCCAGCGCGGTGGCCTTCATCAACCGGTCCTCACTGGACGCCGGCGCGACGCGACCCGGTGCGCCGCTGGCCGCCCCCGGCGCGACGCCGGCGGCGGCGAGCAGGGCGAGCACCAGGAGCGCCCCGGGCAGTGTCCTTCTTCGCATGTACAGCTCCTCTCCACGGAAGCACGACCGCATGAGGACACCCGGGAGCGACGAGCGACCTGATCTGGTCGACCCGTCGGGAGGGCTGCGTTCCGCGCAGAGCGCTGGTCCCGATCTGACGGAACGCGGCGTGGAGCAGCCGGCTCCGCGGGGGCGGATGTCGGCTGGCCGCAAGTCGAGTCGTCAGTCGGAAGAGCTGGGTGCGCGCGATCGACAAGACATGGATCCCCCGTGATGATCCTCCGCCAAGAGATTGACGTGCGCCGAACTCTACGGACCCCGGAGAGCGATGTAAAGGCCACGCAGCGGAACGTTCCCCGGCCCGTCGGACATCATCGTGTCGGACCGGAACGATATGGGAGTAGACAACAGTGTGTGCCACACAGTATCGTGTGATGCATGGTGAGCGATGAGATCCTGCGGACCCACCTCCAGGAATTGCGCCGGGGCACGGTCGTGGTGGCGAGCCTCGTCGCCCTGCGCCACCCCGACTACGGCTACGCGCTGCTGCAACGCCTCACGGACCACGGCTTCCCGGTCGACGCCAACACGCTCTATCCGCTGCTGCGGCGGCTGGAGGAGCAGGGGCTGCTGACCAGCGAGTGGAACACCGAGGAGAGCCGGCCGCGCAAGTTCTACCGGACCAGCGAGGAGGGCGAGTCGGTATTGGGCCGACTCCTCGCCGACCTGGCCGCCGTACAGACCTCCCTGACCGGACTGATCGAAGGAGCCGACCGATGACCACCCTGACCGACCGCTACCTTGCCGCGACCCTGCGCTCGGTGCCGGTCGCGCGCCGCGAGGAGATCGCCACCGAGCTGCGCGGCTCGATCGAGGACATGATCGACGGGCGCACGGCCGGCGGGCAGGACGCCACCACCGCCGAGCGGGAGGTGCTCACCGAGCTGGGCGACCCGGCGCAGCTCGCCGCCCGCTACTCCGACCGCCGGTTGCAGCTCATCGGCCCGACCTACTACCTGGCCTGGGAGCGGCTGCTGAAGCTGCTGCTCAGCTTCGTGCCGGCCACGGTCGGCGTGGTGGTCGGGCTGCTCGCGGCCGCCGATGGCGACAACCCCGGCGGGGCGGTCGGCGAGGGCGTCGCCACCGCCCTCTCGGTGGCGCTGCACATCGCGTTCTGGGTCACCCTGGTCTTCGCGGTGCTGGAGCGCACGAAGACTCCGCTGGACCTGCCCCGGTGGAGCGTCGACCAACTCCCGGAGGGCCCGGTCGACCGGCAGATCACGCTGACCGACACCGCCGCCTCGATCGGCTTCCTGGCGCTGTTCATCGCCTACCTGCCGGTGCAGCACTTCCGGTCGTTCGTCCCCACCGACGGTGACGAGAACCTGCCGATCCTCGACCCGGCGCTGTGGAGCTTCTGGCTGCCGTTCCTGATCGCGGTGCTGGTCGCCACCGTCGGGCTGGAGATCGCCAAGTACCGGGCCGGCCGGTGGACCTGGCCGCTGGTCGCGGTCAACGCCGTGCTCAACCTGGCGTTCGCGGTGCCGGTGATCTGGCTGATGTCGACCGACCGGCTGCTCAACCCCGACTTCGTCAACCGCTTCGAGTGGCTCGGCGAGGGCGACAACCTGAACACCATCGCCACCGTGGTGGTCGCCGGCACGGCGCTGATCGCGCTCTGGGACACCGTCGACAGCGCGATCAAGGCGTACCGCGCCCGGCACTGACCCGCACGAGCGTCGCGGCCCGGCACCCACGGGGGGTGCCGGGCCGCGGCCGTCGGCGGCGTACGGCCTCAGCGGCTCACCGCCGTCTCCCGCCCGATCCGGGACAGCTTCTCCGGATTGCGTACGGCGTAGAGCCCGCTGACCAGGCCGTCGTCGATGCGCACCGCGATGACCGTGTCGAGCTCGCCGTCGAGCCGGAGGATCAGCGCCGGGTGGCCGTTGACGTGCGACGGCTCCAGCGACGCCACGGCGGCGAACCGGTCCAGCCCGGCGGCCAGCAGCCGGGCCACCTTGTCGGCCCCCACGATGGGCCGCGGCACTGCCTGCTTGACCCCACCACCGTCACCCAGCAGGACGACGTCCGGCGCGAGAACGTCGAGCAGATGCCCCAGGTCTCCCGTCTCGACCGCCCGCTGAAACGCCGCCAGCGCCGCCCGGGTCTGGGCCGCGGAGGCGACCCCGCGCGGCCGGCGCGCCGCGACGTGCGCCCGCGCCCGGTGGGCGATCTGACGGACCGCTGCCTGACTCTTGTCGACGGCCGCCGCGATCTCGTCGTAGTCCAGGTCGAACACGTCGCGCAGCACGAACACCGCGCGCTCGGTCGGCGTGAGCGTCTCCAGCACCAGCAGCATCGCCATCGAGACGCTGTCGGCCAGCTCGACGTCCTCGGCCACGTCCGGCGCGGTGAGCAGCGGCTCGGGCAACCACGAGCCGACGTAGGACTCCTTGCGGCGGCGCAGCGTCCGCAGCCGGGTCAGCGCCTGCCGGGTGGTGATCCGGACCAGGTAGGCACGCTGGTCTCGCACCTGGTCGAGATCGACGCCCGCCCACCGCAACCAGGTCTCCTGGAGGACGTCCTCGGCGTCGGCGGCCGAGCCGAGCATCTCGTAGGCGACGGTGAACAGCAGGTTGCGGTGGGCGAGGAACGCCTCGGTGGCGGCGTCCACCCGGTCGCCGCCGGCGTGCGGCTCGGCGGTGTCCAGTGGTCGCTCACTCATGGCCGGCTCCTGCCCTCGCTGTCGGTCGTGCCACCCACACGACACCGGTCCCCGCCACCCTGTGACATCCGCGCTCGGTGGCACGGGCCACATCGCCACCCTGTCACGGGGAGGGGGGCACCGGCATCTTCATGTCCGTCAGGACGCCGCGCCGGACGATCGGCGCCGCACGTAACCCGCACGAGCAGGAGCTTCGTCGTGAACGAGGACAGAACAGACCGGAAGATCGCGCTGGTCACCGGGGCGAACAAGGGGATCGGTCGGGCTACCGCCGAACAGCTCGCCACGCTCGGCATGACGGTGCTGATCGGGGCCCGAGACCCGCGGCGCGGCGAGGAGGCCGCCACGACGGTGCGCGCGGCCGGCGGCGACGCCCACCCGGTCACCCTGGACGTCACCGACGCGGGCACCGCCCGGGCCGCCGCGCGGTGGATCGAGGGGCGCTTCGGCCGCCTCGACGTGCTGGTCAACAACGCCGGCATCACCGGCTCCGGGCAGGTGTCGCCGGCCGACGCCCACGACCAGGTGCCCAGCTCGGTCGACCTGGACATGGTCCGGTCGGTGTTCGAGACCAACGTCTTCGGCGTGATCGCGGTGACCAACGCCCTGCTCCCGCTGCTGCGCCGGTCACCGGCGCCGCGGATCGTCAACGTCAGCAGCCACGCCGCGTCGCTGACCCTGTCCAGCGACCCGGACGGCCCGCTGGCCGGCCTGCTGCCGTCGGCGGCGTACTCGCCGGCCAAGACCGCGCTGAGCGCGCTGACCGTGCAGTACGCCAATGAGCTGCGCAAGGACGGCATCCTGGTCAACGCCGTCGCCCCCGGCTTCTGCGCCACGGACAGCAACAACCACACCGGCTTCCTCACCCCGGCGCAGGGCGCGGCGGTGGTGGTGCGCCTGGCCACCCTCGGCGCGGACGGACCGACCGCCGGGTTCTTCGGCGCCGACGGCCCGGTGCCCTGGTAGCGCTCCGCTCGGGCGGGGCGACCACCTGGCACCGCTCCGCCGCACACCCGTATCACTGACAACCCCGCAAGGAGACCTGATGAACCTCGCGCTGTGGATCGTTACCGGGCTGCTCGCCGCCGTCCTCCTGGTCAGCACCTCCAAGATGTTCGTCCCCAGGGAGAAGATCGCCGCCATGGGCGGCCACGCCGCGGAATGGGTCATGGACTTCAGCCCCGGCGCCCTACGGGCCATCGGCGCCCTCGAGCTGCTGGCGGTGGCGGGCCTGATCCTGCCCGCCGTCCTCGACATCGCGCCGGTGCTGGTGCCGGTGACCGCCACCTGTGTGGCCCTGCTGTTCGCCGGCGCGGCGACCATGCGCCTCCGCCGGGGCGAGCGGGCGACGATCGTTCCCGACCTGGTCTATCTCGCCCTGGCCGTCTTCGTGGCCTGGGGCCGCTTCGGCCCCGAGTCCTTCACCGGCTGACCGCGTCGGGCCGCCCCCGCCGGGGGCGGCCCGACGCCGCACGTCCGGGGTCGCGGCTACCGGTCGCCGCGCGGGCGCAGGGCACCGCCGGTGGCCGCGGCGAGGAAGCCGGTCCAGGCCGCCGGGCCGAAGGCCAGCACCGGCCCGCCACGATCCTTGCTGTCGCGTACGCCGACCACGCCGGCCAGGTTCGTCGCCACCTCGACACAGGTGGACCCACCGTTGTCGCTGCGGGTGGACTTGCGCCAGACCGCACCGGTCAGGTCCATGACTGCGCCACCTCCGCGACGAGTTCCCGGGACGCCCGGCGCGGCAGCGCCTCGCCCCGCAGGCTCTCCCACCTGCGTTGGAGGCTATCAACGTCGGCTGAGTGGTCGCTCAGATGCGCGCGCAGTGGAGTGTCCAGGTGCGCCACCTCGGCACCCTCGGGTGTCCGAGCCAGGATGAAGGCACCCGCCAGCCCTGCGTGCATACCGGCGTCGGCGGGCACCACGTGCAGGTCGACGTGCGGCAACTCGGTGACCCGCAGCAGGTGCGCGAACTGTTCGGCCATCACCGCACGGCCGCCGATCCGGCGGCGCAACGCCACCTCATCCACCACGAAGACGACCTCCGGCGGAGCCTCCCGGGTGAGCACCGCCTGCCGGCCGAGTCGGGAGGTGACCCGCTGCTCCACCTCGGGCTCCCGCAGCATGCCGCCGCCGGTGAGCACCGCGCGGGCGTACGCCTCGGTCTGGAGCAGGCCGGGAATCAGCGACGGCTCGAACCAGCGGATCAGGGTGGCCTCCGCCTCCACCTGGATCCACTCCCGCAGCCATGGCGGTGCGGCGTCGGCGCGGACCAGCGCGAGCAGCCGCTCGAAGAAACCGCCGGACTCCAGCGCCGCGTCGACCCGGCCGACGAAGTCCTGCGACGGGGTGCGGTGGCCGATCTCCACCATGCCGACCAGCGACGACGAGTAGTTGATCCGCTGGGCCAGGTCCTCCTGGCTGAGCCCCCGGTCGCGCCGGGCCCGGCGCAGTTCGCCGCCGAGGAACTCCAGCGTGGACAGCCGCCCGTCGCTCATCACACCACCACCACAGCCCTGCCACGCACCGCCACCACCGGTCGGTGGCCCGTCGATGCCTTCCGACCGTAGTCGGCCGGGCAGCAGAGTGTGAACAGGCACGACGGAGGAGGTCGACGATGGGTGGACGCGCGGGATCCGTACCCCGGACGGTGCGGCGGCACGTCGCGGCGCGACCGGCCTGGCGGTGCCGGGCCTGCGCGGCGCCCTGGCCCTGCCAGCCGGCGAAGCTGGCGCTGCGCGTCGAGTACGCGCACGACCCGGTCGGCCTTTCGGTCTACCTCTGCGTGCTGCTGCACGAGGCCGCCGCGGACTGGCTGCGGCTGCGGCCCCGGCCACCGGACCCGGCCGAACTGTTCGCCCGGTTCGTCGGCTGGACCCGGCCGGTCGGGGCGGCCGCCGAGCGCGGGCGGCTGGACCGGCTGCTCGACCGGGTCACCGCCACCGGCTCCCGCCGCCGGGCCGGGCCGGGGCGACCCGGTCGGGTACCCGACCGGCGCCGGCCCGCGGGGTGAGATCCTCAGCAGGGTGAACATCGAGACGGGCGACGACTGGCGGCGGCCCGGGCCCACCCCGGAGCAGCGCCGGTTCGACGTCTACGCCGGGCTGGCCGCCACGGTGCTGGCGCTGTTCAGCCTCACCCTGGCCCGCAGCACCGGGGCGTTCCTGCTCGGGCCGCCGCCGTCCGGGCCGGAACAGGTCTTCTGGACCGTCGCGGTGACCCTGCCGCTGATCTGGCGGCGCCGCTTCCCGGCCACCGTCACGCTGGTGATCTCGGCGGCGTTCATCGCCGCGCAGGCGCGCTCCGCCCCCGAGACGCAGCTGTCCGGGTGGGCGCTGTTCGCCGCCATCTACACCCTGGGCGGCTGGGGGCGGGACCGCCGGCTGTCCAGGCGGCTGCGGGTGGGCGTGATCGCCACCATGTTCGTCTGGCTCGGGGTGTACTACGCGACCACCATCGGCAGCATCCCGCCGGACGCCTTCGCCCGGGCGGTCGGGCCGGTGCCCCCGGTGCTCGCCGCGATCGTCAGCGGGGTGCTGGTCAACGGGCTGTACTTCGGGTTCGCGTACTTCTTCGGGGAGACCGCCTGGCTGGCCGCCCGCCGCCAGCACGAGCTGGCCGAGCAGGCCGAGCAGCTGCGCCGGTCGCAGGCCGAGGTCCGCGAGCACGCGGTGGTCGGCGAGCGGGTCCGCATCGCCCGGGAACTGCACGACGTGGTGGCCCACCACGTGTCGGTGATGGGGGTGCAGGCGTCCGCCGCCCGGCGGGTCCTCGACAAGGACCCGGTCAAGGCCCGCACGGCGCTCGGCGCGATCGAGGAGACCGCCCGCACGGCGGTCGACGAGCTGCGCCGGATGCTCGGCGTGCTGCGCGCCGGCGACGCCGGCGCGGACGTCCCGGGGCCCGCCGGCCCGGCCGGCATCGACCAGGTCGCGGCCGTGGTGGAACGGGCCCGCGAGGCCGGGCTGCGGGCCACCCTGGGGTTGTACGGGGACCGGGTGCCGCTGCCGGATTCGGTGTCCCAGGCCGCCTACCGGGTGGCTCAGGAGGCCGTCACGAACACGCTCAAGCACGCCACCGGGGCGACCGTGCTGGACGTACGGATCCGTTACCTGGCACACGAGGTGGAGGTCGACGTGACCGACGACGGACGGGCCACCCGCCCGGCGAACGCCGACGGGCTGGGCCTGATCGGCATGCGCGAGCGGGTCGCCACGCACGGCGGCGCGCTGGAGGTCGGCCCGCGCGCCGGCGGCGGCTGGCGCGTCCGGGCGCGCTTCCCGCTGCCCGTGCCGGCGGAGCGCCCGGCATGAGCGAGGCGGCCACGGACCGGCCGATCCGGGTGCTGCTCGCCGACGACCAGCATCTGGTCCGAACCGGCTTCCGGGTCATCCTGGAGGTGGAGGACGACCTTGAGGTGGTCGGCGAGGCGGCCGACGGCGAGCGCGCGGTGACCATGACCCGGGCGCTGCGCCCGGACGTGGTGCTGATGGACGTGGAGATGCCCGGCGTCGACGGGCTGGCGGCCACCCGGCGGATCACCGCCGAGCAGGAGGGACCGGGCGGGCCGGCGGTGCTGATCCTCACCACCTTCGACCGGGACGACTACCTGTTCGCCGCGCTCCGTGCCGGGGCCAGCGGTTTCCTGCTGAAGAACGGCACGCCGGAGGCGCTGGTCGAGGCGATCCGGGTGCTGGCCCGCGGCGACGGGCTGCTCGCCCCCGAGCTCACCCGGCGGGTGATCGCCACCTTCGCCCGGCCCGGCGAGGCGGCCGGGACGGCGGTCTCCGCCGAGGCGGCCCTGAGCGAGCTCACCCCGCGCGAGCGGGAGGTGCTGGTGCTGGTCGCCCGGGGCGCCAGCAACGGCGAGATCGCCGCCGAGCTGCACCTGGGCGAGGCGACGGTGAAGACGCACGTCAGCCGGGTGCTGGCCAAGCTCGGGCTGCGCGACCGGGTGCAGGCGGTGGTCTTCGCGTACGAGCACGGGGTGGTGCGGCCCGGCGGATGACCGTCTCCGCCCTGCGGCGGACCCGGCCGCTCCACCGGTGGGTGGACGGCAGCCGGCCGCCGGCGACCTAACGTGATCATCGTGATGAACGTGCTCCGTCTGGACGGCGTCGACCGCAGTTTCGGCGATCGTCAGGTGCTCAGGAACGTGTCCTTCGAGGTGGCCGCCGGCCGGATGACCGGCTTCGTCGGCGGCAACGGCGCCGGCAAGACCACCTCCATGCGGATCATCCTCGGGGTGCTCGCCCCGGACGCCGGCCAGGTCAGCTGGCAGGGCGTGCCGCTGACCCGGGAGGTCCGTCGGCGCTTCGGCTACATGCCGGAGGAGCGTGGCCTCTACCCGAAGATGAGCGTCCGGGAGCAGGTGGCCTACCTGGGCCGGCTGCACGGGATGACCGCGGCGGCGGCCCGGCGCAACACCGACGTCCTGCTGGAGCGGGTCGGGCTCGCCGAACGCGGTGACGACCTGCTGGAGACGCTGTCGCTGGGCAACCAGCAGCGCGCCCAGATCGCCGCCGCGCTGGTGCACGACCCCGAGGTGCTGGTGCTCGACGAGCCGTTCTCCGGCCTCGACCCGCTGGCCGTCGACACGGTGGTGGCGGTGCTGCGGGAGCGGGCCGCCGCCGGCGTGCCGGTGCTCTTCTCCAGCCACCAGCTCGACGTCGTCGAGCGGCTCTGCGACGACCTGGTGATCATCGCGGACGGGATGATCCGCGCCGCCGGCAGCCGGGAGCAGCTGCGCCGGACGTACACCTCGCCCCGGTTCGAGCTGGTGGTGGCGACCGACGCCGGCTGGCTGCGGGACGAGCCCGGGGTGACCCTGGTCGACCTGGACGGCGCGCGCGCCGTGTTCGACCTCGCCCCCGGCGCCGACGAGCAGCCGGTGCTGCACGCGGCGCTCGCCCGCGGCCCGGTCCGCGCGTTCCGCCCGGTCAGCCCCTCCCTCACCGAGATCTTCCGAGAGGTCGCCCAGTGAACACCACGCAGGCCACCCGCCTGGTCGCCGCCCGCGAGATCCGGGTCAAGCTGCGCGACCGCACGTTCCTGATCAGCACGCTGTTCTTCCTGCTCATGGCCGCGGCGGCGACGATCCTGCCACCGCTGCTCTCCGGCGGGCCGTCGAGCGTCGCGGTGACCGAGGCGGCGGCCGGGCCGCTGCGGGCCGCCGGGCTGGAGGTGCGTACGGTCGCCGACGACCGGGCCGCCGAGCAGGCCGTCCGCGACGGCGACGTGGACGCCGCGGTGGTCGCCGGGCCGGCGGTGCTGGCCATGGACGACGCGCCCGACGACGTGGTGACGGCGTTGAGCAGCCAGCCCGACGTCCGGCTGCTCGACCCGGACGCGGTGGACCCGGTGGTGGCGTTCCTGGTGCCGTTCGCCTTCGCGTTCGTCTTCTTCCTCACCTCGCAGACCTTCGGCGTGCAGATCGCGCAGAGTGTGGTCGAGGAGAAGCAGACCCGGGTGGTGGAGATCCTGGTGGCCGCGGTGCCGGTCCGCGCGCTGCTGGCCGGCAAACTGGTCGCCGGCACGGTGCTCGCGCTCGGCCAGATCGCGCTGATCGCCCTGGTCACCGTGGTCGGCATGCGGTTCGCCGACAGCGGCGGGCTGCTCACCCTGCTCGGGCCGGCGATCGGCTGGTTCGTACCGTTCTTCCTGCTCGGCTTCCTGCTGATCGCGGCCATGTGGGCCGCGGCCGGCGCTCTGGTCAACCGCCAGGAGGACATCGCCGGCGTGTCCATGCCGGTGCAGCTCGCGGTGATGCTGCCGTTCTTCGCGGTGATCTTCCTGAACGACAACGCGACAGCCATGCAGGTGCTGTCCTACCTGCCGTTCTCCTCCCCCACGGCGATGCCGCTGCGGCTGTTCACCGGCGACGCGGCCGGCTGGGATCCGCTGGTGTCGCTGGCCCTGCTGCTGGTCGCGGCCGCCGCGTTCCTGCTCGCCGGGGCGCGGGTGTACGAGGGCTCGCTGCTGCGCACCAACGGCCGCACCTCGATCCGCGCCGCCTGGCGCTCCCGGGAGACCATCGGCTGAGCCGGCCGGCGGGGCGTGGAAAGCCGCCGCCATGTCGTCGAAGTGGCGGTGTCCTCGTGATCGGGACACCGCCACAACGGCGATCCGGAGTCGATCTACCCGGGCGGGCCGGGGGCGTCCTCCCGGCGGTTCAGCCGGCGACGGTGTCCCAGCCGGCAGGCAGCCGGGGCACCGGCCAGGCCGGGTCGGGCTTCCAGGAGGCCCAGTTCTCGTCCCACCAGCGCTCCCCCGCGTCCAGCAGGGCGGCGATCCGGTCACCCTCCGCCTGGATGGCGTCGCCCATCCCCGGGTAGCGCCCCTCCGCCAGGCGCTGGGCGAACATCTCCACGTCCTTCCAGACGTAGCGCTCGGCGTCCGCGGGCCACCACAGGTCCAGCTCGTGGTCCAGGGTGTCCACCCCGATCGGCGTACGCCGGAACGGGTCCTGGAGGTTGAAGTACCAGCCGGCGAAGGCGCGGTCCGGGCCGGTCCAGAAGACGTCCAGCGAGTGCGCCTCGCCGGGGCGGTGCAGCATCAGCTTGCCGTGCCCGCTCCAGGCCCGGTGCCCGGCCGCCTCCCAGGGGTGCCGGCCGGCCGGGAAGACGCCGCGCCGGGGGAAGCCGAACTCGGCGCCCGGCGGCAGGTAGAGCGCGAGCAGGTCGGGCGAGTCCTCGACGCAGATGGTCGGGCAGCCGAACCACACCTCGCCGAGCAGGATCTCCCGCCGGATCACCACGTCACCCGGCGCGAACCGCCGCCCGTCGGCCGCCTGGCCAGCGCCGTCCCCCGCGCCACCGCTCAGCTCCATCCGCCCAGCGTAGCCAGGGCCCGGCGGCGCAGGCGGCCGGTACCGGAACCGGGTCGGGCCAGCGCGGCGACGGCGCCCGGACGCGGAAGCCGCGACGAGCCCACAGGGTCGACGGCCGGCCGCGCGGGATCACGGTTCCGGACGGCGGGCAAGGCCGACGTCGCGAGTCGGACAGAAGTCGGGCACGGGGCGTCCCACAGTAGACGCGCACGGTTAGCATCGGCTTCGCAAGCCCGCCCACGAGCACGGAGGCGAGCATGTCGATGTCCGGCTTCCAGGTGGATCCCGAGGCGCTGCGGGCCAGCGCGGAATCGCTCGACCGGTCGGTCGACCGGATGGCCGAGGTGCTGGAGCAGTTCGAGAGCACCGTGCAGGGGCTCGGCGAGCCGTGGGGCGGCGACGACCTCGGCACCCTGATCGGCGAGCTGTACCTCGGCATCCACGACCTGGCCATGAGCTGCTTCGAGGGCAACGGCGAGGTGCTCGGGCAGTTCGCCGCCGGCCTGCACACCATGGCCGACGCGTTCGAGGAGGCCGATCAGCAGGTCGAGGCCGGCCTGCGCAAGATCGGCCAGGCGTTGGGCGGTTGACGCGATGGGGCTGCAACTTCCCGGTGAACTCGTCTCCCTGCTGGGCATGCTCGGCTACAGCTGGCCCGAGGCCGACGAGGAGAAGCTCTTCGAGCTGGGCCAGCACTGGCTATCCCTGGCCGCGACGGTGCAGACGGTCGGCGCCGAGGCGCAGCGGGCCGGCGAGTCCGTCTGGGCCGCCAACACCGGGCAGGCGGTGGCGGCGTTCCAGCAACGGTGGGGCGGCCAGGAAGCGCCGATGGCGAACCTCACCGACGGCGTCAGCGCCGCCCAGGGCGTCGCGGTGGGGCTGTTCCTCACCGCCGGGGTGGTCCTCGTCCTGAAGATCAACGTGATCGTGCAGCTCGTCCTGCTGGCGATCCAGATCGCGCAGGCGATCGCCACCGCCGCACCGACCTTCGGCGCCTCGCTGGCCGAGATACCGATCTTCAAGATGATCACGTCGTTGGTCATCGACCAGTTGCTCAACCTCGCCATCGACGCGGTGCTCAATGGGTAAGGGAAAGCTGCGCCGGCTCCGGCGACAGGGGCGCGGCGGCTTCGCCCGGGGCATCTTCGGGCCGGTCGGCGACCTGCTCCGCCCCGGTCAGGACCTGAGGAACCTCGGCCTGCCCCGCGACCGGCTACGCCATCCCAACGCCACCCCCTTCCCGGTCCGCTCGCTGCGCGGCATCTCGATCCGGTCCCTGCGCGCGCAGCGCCCGCGCAACTGGACCGAGACGCCGACCCGCAACAACGAGGGCTTCATCTGGAAGGACGAGAACGGCGTCGAGCGGCTGCGCTTCATGCGGCCCACCGGCGACAACCCCAGCGCGAGCCAGTGGAGCCGCCAGGCGAACGGCTATATCCGCTGGCAGTCCGCCCAGTCCGGCAACAGCCCGGCCGATAACCTCTTCCTCGACCACGACGGCAACATCGTCGACAAGAACGATCCGCTGTTCGCCGAGAAGACGCACATCGTGTACGAAGGCCCGTACCCGTAAGGAGACATTGTGGAACCGATGCGCGACCCGCGCGGGGCGCTCAGCCACATCATGGAGGCCCTCGTCTTCTCCTACGGGTACGACCCGCAGCGCGCCACCTTCACCCTGGTCACCGAGTTCCCGCTGAAGTCGCCCGGGAGCATCCGGGAGTTCGCCGCGTTCGCCTTCGAGCAGGTCGAGTTCGAACGCCTGGCCGGCGACCACGCGGCGTACCAGCACTTCCAGCAGACGTACCACGGCATCGGCCCGGGCGGCATGGTCGTGCAGGACATCCAGCAGCGCGACGTCGGGCCCGACCGGCACCGCCTGGAGCTGTGGTTCGGTGACAACTTCGGCGGCGTGGCGGTCAGCTACACCGGGCTGCGCGGCTGGACCAGGGGGTCGACGGCGGAGCAGGTCGGCCCCCGGCAGTGGGTCTACCGCGACGCGCGCACCAACGAGACGTTCGACCTCGACTTCCCGTTCCCCAGCCTGGTCGGCCCGCCCGCCTGACCGCCGTCCGGCCCCACCCTCGCTGTGGTGACCGGTCAGCCGGTGCGGCCGGGCATCCGTCCCGTTCCCCGGCCGCCCCCCGTAACGGCGCGCAACACCAGGCCGCCGACGACGAGCAGCGCACCGGTGAGGCGGAGTTCCGCGTCGAGCGCCTTGGTGGCCAGATGCAGGAGCAGGATCGCCGCTCCCACGGCCGCGGCAGCCGTGCCGACGCGACCGACCCACTGCGCGGACGTCCGGTCCATTCGGGCAGTCTAGCCAGCCGTCGCCGGTCCGCCCGCGGTTCAGAAACAGGAAAGGCGCGAACGGAACACCCGGGTTCCGTTCGCGCCTTGCCGTCGAACCGTCGTCAGGGCAGTCGGCTCAGCCGACAGCGGCCATGATCTCGTCGCTGACGTCGAAGTTGGCGTAGACGTTCTGCACGTCGTCGCAGTCCTCCAGCACGTCGATCAGCTTGAAGATCTTCCGGGCGCCCTCCTCGTCCAGCGGGACGTTGACGCTCGGGATCAGCGACGACTCGGCCGACTCGTACTCGATGCCGGCGTCCTGCAGGGCGGTGCGCACAGCGATCAGGTCACCCGGCTCGGAGACCACCTCGAACGCCTCGCCCAGGTCGTTGACCTCCTCGGCGCCGGCGTCCAGCACGGCCATCATCACGTCGTCCTCGGTGGTGCCGGCTTTCGGCACGATCACCACGCCCTTGCGGGAGAACATGTACGACACGGAGCCGGCGTCGGCGAAGGAGCCGCCGTTGCGGGTCAGCGCGGTACGCACCTCGGTCGCAGCGCGGTTGCGGTTGTCGGTCAGGCACTCGATGAGCAGCGCGACGCCGTTCGGGCCGTACCCCTCGTACATGATCGTCTGGTAGTCGGCGCCGCCGGCCTCCAGGCCGGAGCCGCGCTTGACCGCACGGTCGATGTTGTCGTTCGGGACCGAGTTCTTCTTCGCCTTCTGGATGGCGTCGTAGAGCGTCGGGTTACCGGCCGGGTCGCCGCCGCCGGTCCGCGCGGCCACCTCGACGTTCTTGATCAGCTTGGCGAACATCTTGCCGCGCTTGGCGTCGATGACCGCCTTCTTGTGCTTGGTCGTCGCCCACTTTGAGTGGCCGGACATCTGTTACCTCCGTTGCTACCCGCCGTCTGCATCGACCGCACCGCACACGCCCCGCTCCTCCGCCGGCGCACGCCGAGGTGCCGGTGATCTTTCTGCTGGGAGCCGCGGCGAGCTGATGGCCCTGCCGAATCTCGGCAATCCTACCGGCGGCCGGCGGGTCGCTGTCACGCGCCGCACGGCGCCGGCCCGTCCGATGCCGCCCGAACAGGCACAACACGGACGGGCCGGCCGGTCATTCCCCGAAGCCGTACGACCCCACCACGGTGAAGTCGAACGTGGCCCGCTCCTCGCAGCGTCCTCCAGGCCCGCCCGGTAGCGCCGGAACGACTCCAGCGACGGCAGCGGCCCCGGCAGCTCCGGGCCGATGGCCACGCTCACCCCACCAGCTCCGGGCTGCCCTCGACGGCCGGGGTGCGGACGCCGGCCCGCAGGGCGGCGGACCAGGTCACGATCTCGGTCAGCATGGTCGAGAACGACTCCTCCCGCCCCTCGCCCGGCACCAGGGTGCCGGGCGCCGTGGGATCGCCGGGATCGGACCCGGAGAAGTCGAAGTCGGTGAAGACCGAGATCGAGACCTGGGTGGGTACGACCGCCGCGCGCACCTCGGCCAGGATCAGCCGCAGGTGGTCGGCCGCCCGACCGCCGCCCTGCACGCCGTAGCTGAGCAGGCCGAC
The DNA here is from genome assembly GCF_003176715.1 of Micromonospora sp. S4605. Taxonomy (NCBI): domain Bacteria; kingdom Bacillati; phylum Actinomycetota; class Actinomycetes; order Micromonosporales; family Micromonosporaceae; genus Micromonospora; species Micromonospora sp. S4605. The sequence goes on along the minus strand of NZ_QGSW01000284.1, from coordinate 9,032 downwards.
CACCTTGTCGTTCCACTCGGCGTACAGGTAGTCGACGGCGTTCTTCAGTACGGCGGGGATCGAGTGGTTGTACTCCGGGGTGACGAAGACGAACGCGTCGCAGGCGGCCACCACCGCGCTCCACCGGCGGGTGTGCGGCTGCCGGTAGTCGCCGAACATCGCCGGCACGGGCTCGTCGAGCAGTGGCAACGCCTGCTCCGCCAGGTCGATCACCTCGACCTCGGCGGCGCCGGCGCGCACCGCCGGGTGGCGGGACGCCACCTGTCCGGCCCACTGGGCGACCGCGCCGCCGCGCCGGCCGGGTCGGGTGCTTCCCACGATCAGACCGATCCGGGTTGGTCGTGCTGTCTGTGCAGTGCTCATGCCGATGATCGTCGGGCGGGCCAGCGCCGACCGGGAGGCCGGCGCGAGGGTGGCCCTGCCGGGGCCACCCAACGGCGGTGCCCCGGTGCCAGACTGGACGGGTGATGGACGGAGAGTTGGGCGCGTTCCTGCGCAGCCGGCGGGAGGCCCGGCGGCCGGCCGACGTGGGTCTCGCCCCGGGTCCGCGCCGCCGCACGCCCGGTCTGCGCCGGGCGGAGTTGGCGACGCTGGCCCAGGTCAGCGTGGAGTACCTGACCCGGTTGGAGCAGGGGCGGGACACCCGGCCCTCGCCGGAGATCCTCGCCGCGCTCGCCGACGCCCTGCTGCTCGACGACGCCGATCGGAACCACCTGCAACAGCTCGCCATGGTCAGCCACAGCCGGCAACTGTGCCCGGGCGAGCGGCCGTCGGCCGCCCGCGCCGTCCGCCCGACGGTCCGGGCCGTGCTCGACGGGCTGCGCGACGCCCCGGCGTACGTGGTGAACCAGCTCAGCGACGTGCTGGCCTGGAACGACGCCTTCGACCGGCTGGCCCGCCCGCTGGGCCTGCTCGACGGCAACCGGCCGAACCTGCTGTGGTTCACGCTCGCCGACGAACGCGCCCGCGACCACTTCCCGCAGTGGGCGGAGCTGGCCGACCAGCAGATCGCCGAGCTGCACCGGTTGCGCCGGGGCGACCCGGCCACCGACGCCTTCGCCGACCGGCTGGCCCGCACCGTCGGCGCGCCGTTCACGCAGCGGTGGGAGCGGCGTCCGGTGGCTGCCCCACGGACCGGCGTGCGGGAGCTGCGGCACCCGGAGGTCGGCCCGCTGCGGCTGGCCTACGAGACCCTGGAACTCGCCGACGCCGCACACCAGCGGATCGTCGTCCAACTCCCGGCCGACGCCGCCTCCGCCGCCAACCTGGACCGGCTCCTCGGCCGGCGGCCCGGACAACTGCGCTCCGTCGCCGGCTGACCGGCGCGGACGAGTCGCGGACCGCTCAGGAGGCGGCCCGGACGAGCCCCACGAAGTAGCGGTGCAGCCGCAGGTCACCGGTGAGTTCGGGGTGGAACGAGGTGGCCAGCAGGTTGCCCTGCCGCACCGCCACGATCCGGCCGGCGGCCGGGCCCTCGGTCACCGTGCCGAGCACCTCGACGCCGTCGCCGACCCGCTCCACCCACGGCGCCCGGATGAACACCGCGTGGAACGGACCGCCCTCGACGCCGTCGACCGCCACCGGCGCCTCGAACGAGTCCACCTGCCGGCCGAACGCGTTGCGCCGCACGGTCATCTCGATGCCGTCGAAGCCGCGCTGGTCCGGGCGGCCGTCGAGCACCTCCCGAGCCAGCATGATCATGCCGGCGCAGGAGCCGTAGACCGGCAGGCCGCCGGCGATCCGCTTGTCGATCGGCTCGCGCAGCTCGAAGATGTCGGCCAGCTTGCTGATCGTGGTGGACTCCCCGCCGGGGATGACCAGCCCGTGCACCGCGTCCAGTTCCTCCGGCCGGCGGACCGGGCGGGCGTCCGCGCCCGCCCCGGTCAGCGCCGCGACGTGCTCGCGCACATCGCCCTGGAGGGCGAGCACACCGATGGTGGGCCCGCTCATGGTCACCAGCCCCGCTCGGCCAGCCGGTGCGGCTGCGGGATCTCGTCGACGTTGATGCCGACCATCGCCTCGCCGAGGCCACGGGAGACCTTGGCCAGCACGTCGGGATCGTCGTGGAAGGTGGTGGCCTTCACGATCGCGGCGGCGCGCTGGGCCGGGTTGCCGGACTTGAAGATGCCCGAGCCGACGAAGACGCCCTCGGCGCCGAGCTGCATCATCATGGCGGCGTCGGCCGGGGTGGCGATCCCGCCGGCGGTGAACAGCACCACCGGCAGCTTGCCGGTCTGGGCGACCTCCTTGACCAGCTCGTACGGGGCCTGGAGCTCCTTGGCCGCGACGTACAGCTCGTCCTCCGGCAGCGACTGGAGCCGGCGGATCTCCTTGCGGATCTTCCGCATGTGGGTGGTGGCGTTGGAGACGTCACCGGTGCCGGCCTCGCCCTTGGAGCGGATCATGGCCGCGCCCTCGGTGATCCGCCGCAGCGCCTCGCCCAGGTTGGTCGCGCCGCAGACGAACGGGACGGTGAACGCCCACTTGTCGATGTGGTTCTCGTAGTCGGCCGGGGTCAGCACCTCGGACTCGTCGATGTAGTCGACGCCGAGCGACTGGAGGATCCGGGCCTCCACGAAGTGACCGATGCGGGCCTTGGCCATCACCGGGATCGAGACGGCGTTGATGATGCCGTCGATCATGTCCGGGTCGCTCATCCGGGACACCCCGCCCTGGGCGCGGATGTCGGCGGGCACCCGCTCGAGCGCCATCACCGCGACGGCGCCGGCGTCCTCGGCGATCCGGGCCTGCTCGGCGTTGACCACGTCCATGATCACGCCACCCTTGAGCATCTCGGCCATGCCGCGCTTGACACGGGCGGTGCCGACGACGGGGGCGCTGGTGTGCTGGGAAGTGGAGTCGGGCACGGGACATCGCTCCTCAGGCGTGCTCGGGGGGTGGCAGCGAAATGCTACGTCCGGCGCAACGCCGCTCCGACAGCCAATCAGACCCCCGGTGGCCTGCGATGTGGCCGCCATCACCCGCCGTCGCGCCGGCCGGGGAGGCCGCGGCTCAGCCGGCCGGGACGTCCGCCGGGAGGGTGAGCGTGGGGTCGTCGATGTCGAAGTAGCGCGGCCAGGGGTGCCGGCGCCCCATCCGCAACAGCCGCACCAGTGGTCGCCGGCGGGCGGCTCGGGCGTCCCGGACCAGGTCGGTGTGCACCTGCCGGGCCAGGGCCAGCCGCCGGCTGGCGGCGATCACCGCCTCGCAGTCCGGGTCGGCGGGGTCGAGCTGCACCGCGCGCAACTGCCGGGTGAGGTCGTTCTCGGCGGCCTCCCGCTCGTCCGGGTGGGCGTCCAGGGCGATCCGCGCGGCGGCGTACAGCTCGACGCCGTACCGCCGCTCGGCCAGCACCGCGGCGGCCGCGGCCCGGCGCAGCAGGTGGGCGTCGAGCGCGCGGGCCGCCAGCTCCGCGCGGCCCTGCAGCCGCTCGACCCGGCCGGCGGTCCAGATCAGGTACGCCGCGACCAGCGCGACGACCAGGGTCGTGCCCACCACCCACCACATGCCCGGCATCGTAGTGCTGCTCCGTTCCGGTCTCCTCCGGCCGTCGCCGGACCCGATGCTCCGGTCACCCAAGCACCACGCGCCACCCGGGTCAGCCCAGCCCCACCCATTCCGTGTCGATGACCCGCCCGTCGGTGGCCTCGATCGCCGCTGCGTATACCTCCAGAACCCGGCGGGCAACCACGGGCCAGTCGAAATTCGCCACCACCTGGTCGCCGCAGGCGGTCAGTTCCGCCCGCTGCCGCGGGTCGTCGAGCAGCTCGGTGAGCGCGGCGCGCAGCGCCGCCGCGTCCCCGGTCGGGAAGAGCCGCCCCGCCCGGCCGCCGTCGAGCACCCGGCGGAACGCGTCGAGGTCGCTGGCCACCACGGTGGTCCCGGCCGCCAGCGCCTCGGTGAGGATCATGCCGAACGACTCACCGCCGGTGTTCGGCGCCACGTAGAGGTGCACGCTGCGCAGCATGCGCGCCTTGTCCGCCTCGGGGACCAGCCCGAGGAAGGTCACCCGGTCGCGCAGCCCGGCCGGGAACCGGTCGTACAGGTCGTCCGGGTCGCCCGGCCCGGCGACCAGCAGCCGCAGCCCGGGACGCTGGGCGGCCAGCTCGACGAAGGCGTCCCGGAGCACCGGGAAACCCTTGCGCGCCTCGGTGAACCGGCCCAGGAACCCGATCGAGCCACCCTCGCCCGGCGCGCACTCCCCCGGCCAGCCGGGCAGCGGCTCGGCGTCGGTGAACTTCGCGACGGCCACCCCGTTCGGGATCTCCACCGCCCCGCCGTCCATGTGCTCGACCTGCACCTTGCGGGCCAGCGCGCTGACCGCGATCCGGGCGGTGATCCGCTCCAGCACGATCTGGAGCACGCCCTGCGCGGCGGCCAGCGCCCGGGACCGGGTCATCGCGGTGTGGAAGGTGGCCACCACCGGCCCGCGGGCGGAGAGCACGGCGAGCAGCGAGAGGCTGAGCGTGAGCGGCTCGTGCACGTGCAGCACGTCGAAGTCGCCGCGGGTGAGCCAGCGCCGCACCCGGGCCGTGGAGACCGGCCCGAACGCGATCCGGGCCACCGAGCCGTTGTACGGCAGCGGCACCGCCCGCCCGGCCGGCACCACGTACGGCGGCAGCGGGGAGTCCTCGTCGGCCGGGGCGAGCACACTCACCTGGTGGCCGAGCCCGATCAGCGCCTCGGCCAGGTCCATGACGTGGTTCTGCACCCCACCGGGTACGTCGAACGAGTACGGACACACGATGCCGATCCGCACGTCAACGCCCTTTGTTCGCGACTGCCCGGATCCGCTCCGCCGTACCCTTCGCGCTCACGGATGCCACCTCAGTTCGCGACTGCGGGGCTCGCAAACCCGGCTCACTCCTCGCGCTCACGGATGCCACCTCAGTTCGCGACTGCGGGGCTCGCAAACCCGGCTCACTCCTCGCGCTCACCGCTGCCTCTCCCTCAGAGCTGTCCGGTGGCCGGCGAGGGCATGGCCGCGCCGTCGACTGGGCCACGCTGGTCCAGCCACATCCGTTGCAACATGTGCCAGTCTTCCGGATGCCGGGCGATACCGGCCGCCAGACTGTCGGCGATCCGCTGGGTCAGCGACCGCACGCGCTCGTCGAGCGGGCCCTCCTCGGGGCCGGGTACCGGCAGCGGTCCGGCCAGCGACGCCCGTGCGGCGTCCGGTTCGTACCACATCGAGGCGACGTAGAGGGGCGCCCCGGTGCGCAGCGCGAGCAGCGCCGGCCCGGCCGGCATCCGGGTGCGGGCGCCGAAGAAATCGACCTCCACGCCCCGGGCGGAGAGGTCCCGGTCGGCCAGCAGCGGCACCACCGCCCCGGCGCGCAGCCGGTCCACCAGCACGTCGAACGCCGGCCGATCCCCGCCGTGGGTGGGCAGGATCTCCATGCCGAGACTGCGGCGGAAGGCGAGGAACCGCTGGTAGACGCCCTCCGGCTTGAGCCGTTCGGCGACCGTGGTGATCGGCCAGCCGGTGGCCGCGACCCAGGCGCCGGCCGCGTCCCAGTTGCCGGCGTGCGGCAGCGCCACCACCGCGCCCCGACGGGCGGCCACGTCGGCGGCGAGCAGTTCCTCGCCGTCGAGCCGGAACCCGGCCAGGATCTCCCGGCGGCTCAGCGAGGGCAGCCGGAACGCCTCCATCCAGTACCGGGCGTACGACCGCAGGCCCGCCCGGACCAGCTCGTCCAGCTCCGGCTCCGGCAGGTCCGGGCCGACCACCCGGCGCAGGTTCGCCCGCAGCCGGTCCGTACCGCCGCCACCCCGGCGGTGGGCGCGGTCCGCGCCCGCCCGGAACGCCGCGGCCACGACGGGCCGCGGCAGCGCGCGGATCACCCGCCAGCCGGCGACGTAGCCGAGCTCGGTGAGATTCACCGATTTCCGTCCAGGGTGTGGATGCGCTGCGCCTGTCGGTACACGTGCAGCATCCGCTGCCCGACCGTGAAGATCGACACGGCGGCGAGCAGCCAGAGCGCGATCTCCAGCGCCGGGTCGACGCCGAGGCCGGTGAGCAGCCCGCCGACACCGACGATGAGCAGCCGTTCGGTGCGCTCGGCGATGCCCACGTTGCAGGTCATCCCGAGGCCCTCGGCGCGTGCCTTGACGTACGACACCAGCGCGCCGGCGGCCAGGCAGAGCAGCGCGGCGGCGACCCCGGAGTACTGGTGCTCGGTGGCCAGCCAGTACGCCACGGCGCCGAAGACCGCGCTGTCGGCGACCCGGTCCATGCTCGAGTCGAGGAACGCGCCGAACCGGGTGGAGCCCCCGCTCATCCGGGCCATCGTCCCGTCGAGCAGGTCGGTGAGCGCGAAGACGGTGACGATCAGGGCCCCGGCGACCAGATGACCGCGGGCACCGAAGCCGAGTGCGCCGACGAGCACCCCGAGGGTGCCCGCCACGGTGACCGCGTTGGGAGTTACGCCCGCTCGGAGCAGGCCGCGTGCGACCGGCTCGACGACACGGGCCATCCCCGCGCGAGCCGACACTTGGAAGATCTTCGCCATGGCGGTCCCACGATAACGGTCCGGCCAGCACCGGCTCTACGGCCGGTCAGGCGAGCCGCCCTTGTGCCGGCCGGGCATCGGGTGTGAGATCGAGCCGGGAGGTGAGCCAACTCACCCGCCCGCCCGTCACGTACCCGGAATCCAGCAGACAGCGGAGGATATCGCCGCGGGACCCGCCCCGGGCCGCTTCCCCGTCGCGCGCGGCGGTCGCCACCACCACCGGCTCAGGGAGGTGCGCCCCATGGCGCAGAAGAATCAGGAGAAGGGGATCACCGGCGGCGCGCCGGTGGTGACCGAACCCGGCAGGGTCCGCAACGTGGTGCTCGTCGGGCACTCCGGCGCGGGCAAGACGACCCTGGTCGAGGCGCTGCTCACGGCGAGCGGCACGATCACCCGGGCCGGCACGGTCACCGACGGCACCACGGTCTGCGACCACGACCCGGCGGCGGTACGCCAGCAGCGCTCGGTGAGCCTGGCCTGCGCGCCGCTGCTGCACGACGGCATCAAGGTCAACCTGCTGGACACCCCCGGCTACGCCGACTTCGTCGGTGAGCTGCGCGCCGGCCTGCGGGCCGCCGACGCCGCGCTCTTCGTGGTCTCCGCCGTGGACGGGATGGACGCCGCCACCGCCGCCCTGTGGGAGGAGTGTGCCGCGGTCGACATGCCCCGGGCGGTCGCCGTGAGTCGGCTCGACCACCCCCGGGCCGACTTCGACGAGGCGGTGGCGCTCTGCCAGCGCGTGTTCGGCGACAACGTGCTCCCGCTCTACCTGCCGATGCTCGGCGACGACGGCGTCTCCACCGTCGGTCTGCTGGGCCTGATCACCCGGCGGGTCTTCGACTACACCGCCGGCCACCCGCCGGTGGTCCGCGACCCGGACCCGGAGCACCTGCCGGCCATCGCCGAGTCCCGCAACGAGCTGATCGAGGGGATCATCGCCGAGAGCGAGGACGAGTCCCTGATGGACCGCTACCTCGGCGGCGAGGAGATCGGCACCGAGATCCTCATCGAGGACCTGGAGAAGGCGGTCGCCCGCGGCCACTTCTACCCGGTGGTGCCGGTCTGCGCGGAGACCGGCGTCGGGCTGGACGCGCTGCTGGAGGTGCTCACCGCCGGCTTCCCGTCGCCGCTGGAGCACGAGCTGCCGGCGGTGAGCGGGGTGGACGGCTCGCCCCGCCCGCCGCTGACCTGCGACCCGGACGGCCCGCTGGTGGCCGAGGTGGTCAAGACCACCATCGACCGGCACGTCGGCCGGGTCTCCCTGGTCCGGGTCTTCTCCGGCACCCTGCGGCCCGAGCAGACGGTGCACGTCTCCGGGCACGGCCTGGCCGAACGCGGTCACCCCGACCACGACGCCGACGAGCGGGTCGGGCACATCTACACCCCGCTGGGCGCGAACCTGCGCGAGGTGGCCAGTTGCGTGGCCGGCGACATCTGCGCGATCACCAAGTCGGGCAGCGCGGAGACCGGCGACACCATCTCGGCCAAGGACGAGCCGCTGCTGATCGCCCCCTGGCAGATGCCCGAACCGCTGCTGCCGGTGGCGATCGTCGCGAAGAGCCGGGCCGACGAGGACGCGCTGGCCCGCAACCTGGCCCGGCTGGTCGCCGGCGACCCGACCATGCGGCTGGATCGCAACGCCGAGACCCACCAGCTGGTGCTCTGGTGCATGGGCGAGGCGCACGCCGACGTGGTGCTGGAGCGGCTGCGCGCCGGCGGGGTCGAGCTGGACACCGAGCCGGTCCGGGTGTCGCTGCGGGAGACGCTGACCGCCCCGGCCAAGGGGCACGGCCGGCACGTCAAGCAGTCCGGCGGGCACGGCCAGTACGCCGTCTGCGACATCGAGGTGGAGCCGCTGCCGCGCGGCGCCGGCTTCGAGTTCGTCGACCGGGTGGTCGGCGGGGCGGTGCCGCACAACTACATCCCCTCGGTGGAGAAGGGCGTACGCGCCCAGATGGAGCGCGGCCTGGTGGCCGGTCACCCGGTGGTCGACCTGCGGGTGACCCTCTTCGACGGCAAGGCGCACAGCGTCGACTCCTCCGACGCGGCCTTCCAGACCGCCGGCGCACTGGCCCTCAAGGACGCGGCCGAGAAGGCCCAGCCGGTGCTGCTGGAGCCGGTCGACGAGGTGGTCATCCGGGTGCCCGACTCGGCGGTCGGCTCGGTGATGGGCGACCTGTCCGGCCGGCGCGGCCGGGTGCTCGGCACCGAACCGGACCCGGACGGCGAGGGGCGCACCCTGGTGCGCGCCGAGGTGCCCGCCACCGAGCTGCTCCGGTACGCCGTCGAGCTGCGCTCGATGACCTCGGGCACCGGCACCTTCCGCCGCGAGTTCGCCCGCTACGAGCCGATGCCCAGCCACCTGGCCGACCAGATCCGCAAGGAACACGCCAACCGCACCTGACCCCTGTCGGCGCTCGTACGGAGAACGCGTGGCTGTTTCCGGTGGGCGGCCACTCGTTCTGCGCACGAACGCGACAGCCGCCCGGGATTACGGGTGGGTGGCGGGGAGGGTGGGGC
>NZ_QGSW01000159.1:0-27096 GCF_003176715.1 Micromonospora sp. S4605 | reverse complement strand
GTCCTGACCCGGCCCCGCCGATCCCACCGCCGGGCCCGACACCGGCCCGCCCCGAACAAGGGAGCCCCTTGCCGTGACAACTCTCCTCGTCCCGGTCGCGCTCGACGTCCTGGTCGTCCGGGAACCCGGTGCCGCGTCCGACTGGGCGGACACCGCGCTGACCCGGCCCACCCCGCCGGCCAGCGGCCGGGTGCAGCAGGACCTGCTGCCCGAGCCGTTCAGCGCCCGGTCCACCGCCCGGCCGGCGGGCGCACACCTGCACTGGGGGCTCCCCGACGGGCTGACCCGGGGCGTCGCCGACGACACCGGCGCCACCACCTTCCCGCCGGTGCCCGACCGGTGGCTGGTGGTGCGGCTCTCCGGCGCGGCGACGCCCGGTCCGCGCGCCGTGGAGGCGTGGCTGCTGCCGTACGCGGGCGCGATCGAGCCGGTGCGGGTGGACCGCGCGTTGACCGGACCGACCCTGCCCGCGCCCGGCCCAGCGCCGCGTTCCCCGCTGACCGCGCTCGGCCACGGCGACCTGGGCTGGGCCGGCTACTACGACAACGTGACCCACCGGTTCGCGTTGCACGACGAGCTGACCGGGGTGACCGGGCCGGTGGCGTACCTGGTGGTGGGCTGGTACACCGACCCGACCCGGGACCCGCTGCACGTGACCGGCGAGACGGCGTACGCCACGCGGATGGAGGACCTCGGCTGGCAGGTCCACGAGCCGAACGACGAGGACGAGGACCAGCCGGTGCCGGACCGGTCGGTCTACCACGCGGCGGCGGTCTCCATCGGCTGGCCGACGCCGAACTGGCCCGGCGACGGCGGGCTGCTCGGCCGGGAGACCGACTACCGGCCGGCGCCGGACCAGGTGGCGCTGGCCCTGGGGGAGACCCTGGCCGAGGCGCTCGCGGCGGTCGCCGCCGAGCCGGACGACCCGACCGAGGCGGCCCGGATGGTCGAGGCGCTGCTGCAGGGCGCGCTGGCCGACGTGACCGGCGGCGACGGTCCGGCCCGGCTGGACGCCTCGCTGCACCAGAGCCGGTTCGGCTCGGCTCCGGCGGCGGCCGGCAACGAGTACATCTGGCAGCCGGCGACCGGCTCCGGCGCCGCCGGTGGCGGGTCGTTCGTGCAGGTGGAGCGGACCCGGCCACGGGTGTGGCACGCGCTGGAGCCGACGCTGGTGGTGACCGGCGGCGGGCGCAGCCCGAAGCACGGCGCGGACGGCCGCTACTCCGAGCTGGGCACCCTGCTGTGCCGGCTGGACGGGCAGACGGTACGCGGGTTCGGGGTCGCCGGCGGCGACGCCGGCCGGGGCGCCACGGTGCTGCCGCCCACCCCTCTCGCCGGGCTGCTGCCGCAGTACGGCGTGCCGGCGGTCGCCACCGACCTGCTCGTCGAGCTGGCCAGCATCGACCCGGGCTCCGCCCCCGACCTGGCCCGGTCCACCGCCACCCAGCCGTCCCCGGTGGCCGCCGCCCGGGCCGCCTGGTGGGCGACGTTCGACCCGGGCGTGGGCGACCCGACGAGCGCGCCGCCCGGAGCCGTCGTGGAGGGACAGCTGCCCAGCCCGGTGGGGGTGACCCCGCCGAGCCGGCCGTGGAACCCGCTGCTGCTGGAATGGTCGGGCAGCTACCTGCCGTCCCCGCGCGGGGCGCACGACTGGCCGCTCGGCGAGGTCGACTTCGAGCTGCCCGCCACGGTGACCGAGCCGCCCGCCGAGACCGGCCGTACGCTGCGCGGGCGGGTGATGCTGTCCGCGTCGGCGGCCGCGCTGCTGGACGGCACCATCGACGCGGAGGACGCCGAGCGGGACCTGCTCTCCGGTGAGCTGGTGGGCATCGCCGAGCAGTTGCGCCGCGACGTCACCGGCCTGGTGGTGGACGCGCCGAACGCCACCGACACGGCACAGCCGCCGCAGCCGCCGCGGGCGCCGGACTTCGTCGCCCTGCGGGCCGGCTACCTGCGGGTGGACCGGGCCCGCCTGGTGGACGGCTTCGGCCGGTTCGTGGAGGTGCTCGGCCCGGACGTGGCGACGCCGGCGCCGGTGACGCACGGGGCGACGCTGGCCGTGCCGGGGCATCCGGACCTGGCCGCGTTGCGGCCCCGGTTCACCGCCCCGGCCCGGGTGCTGCTGCGCTTCGCCGACGCCACCGGGGCGCTCCGGGACGCCGACGCCGGGATCAGCCCGGTCTGCGGGTACCTGGTGCCGTCGCTGGTGGACCGGACGCTGGAGTTCTTCGACGACAAGGGCAGCGGCTACGGACGGCTGCGGCCGGACCCGGAGACGGTGACCGCCTGGGAGGAGGACCCGGGCCGGCCGGCGACGCTGGGCGCGCCGCCCAGCCGGTTCCTGCCGAACCCGCTGCTGGCGCGGTTCGCCGACCGGATGCTGGCCGCCGACCACGCGCTGGCCACCGCCCGCGCCGGGGGTCATCCGGCCGGCGGGGCGCAGAGCGCGTTGGAGTCGCTGCTGCGGGTGCTGGACACCACCCGGTGGACGGTGGACGTCACCGGCCGGGCCGGCGACGAGCACCTGGCGCTGCTGCTCGGCCGGCCGGTCGCGGTGGTGCGGGCCTACCTGAAGGTGGAGGTGGAGGACCCGCGGCAGCCTCCGGAGAACGCGCGGACCGGCGTACCGGTGCGGTTGGGCACGCTGTCCCGGTCCCAGGACGGGCTGCTGGCGTACTGCGTGGGCGACGACATGGACCGGCTGCACATCGTCGACCCGGCGGTGGCGCTGCTCGCCCCGGGCCTGCCCGACGAGAGCGGGGTGGCCGGGTTGCCGGGCGCCGACCCGATCACCTCGCCGTACGTGGACACCTCCGGGACCTTCACGGTGAACCCCGGCGTGCCGGTGCCGCTGACCCTGCTGATGGTGCCCGGCTCGGACGTGCACATCACCGCCGGGCTGGTGCCGCAGAAGGGGGTGGGGCTGCTGCGGGAGTGGACCGCGCCGGCGCTGTCCCGGCTGTCCCCGGCGCTGCGCTACGGCCCGGTGCTGCGGGACCTGGAGACGACCCGGCTGCCGCTGCCACAGGACGTGCGCGGCTCGTGGCACTGGCACCGGCGGAACGCGCCGGGGGAGTGGACCAGCGACTCGGTGGTGCCGACCACCCCGGACGCCTTGCTGCCCAACGAGCCGTCGGTGACCAGCGAGGGCTGGCTGCAGGTGGCGCTGGTCGCCGACACCGAGTACTACGACGCGGCGGTGCCGGTGCGGGTGAGCTGCGTGCGGACGGTGAACGGCACGACCGTCGGGCTGGGCGGGCAGAACGGCGACGGCAGCCACTTCCTGATCCCGGTGCCGGAGGCGATCGAGCTGATCGGCAGCGGCCGGTTCGCGTTCTTCGTGCAGGAGCCGGGCACGGCGCGTACCGCCATCCGGGTCATCCGGCCGCGAACGGGCCGACCGTACCTGCGCACGGTGGCCGACGACGCCGCGCCGAACAACCTGGACAGCCTGCCGGAGTGCAACCACGTGCGGTGAGCCGGCGGGGGTGGGGTGGCACCTGGGGCCACCCCACCCGGCCGGTCACGGCAGCTGCGGGTAGAGCGCGGCGACGCCGCTGGCGAGCCCGGCCCGCACCTGCCGGCTGACGTCGTCGGCGAGGATCTCGTACGCGTCGGCCTCGATGCCGTCGACAGCGATCCGGGCGATGTCGGCCGGGTCGGACTTGGGCCCGGTGACGCCGGCGGCCATGTCGGTGTCCATGTACCCGACGTGCAGGCCGGCGACCCGGATGCCGCGGTCGGCGAGCTGGACGCGCAGCGCGTTGGTCATCGACCACTCGGCGGACTTCGCCGCGCTGTACGCGCCGACGTGCGGGAAGCTCAGCCAGGACAGCGCGGACAGGACGTTGAGGATCGACCCGCCGCCGTTGCCGGCGATCACCGGGGTGAACGCCCGCACCACCGACAGGGTGCCGAAGTAGTGGGTGTCCATCTCCAGCCGGATCCGGTCGAGGTCGGCGTCGAGCAGGTCCGCCCCGGTGCCCGAGCCGGCGTTGTTGACCAGCAGCGTGACGTCCCGGGCGAGGTCGGCCGCGGCGGTCACCGAGGCGGGGTCGGTGATGTCCAACCGCACCGGCGTGACGCCGGGCAGGTCGACCCGGTCGGGGTTGCGGGCGCCGGCGTACACGGTGGCGCCGCGGGCGAGCAGTTCGGCGGCGAGGTGCCGGCCGAAGCCCCGGTTGGCGCCGGTGACGAGGGCGGTGGTTCCGGCGATCTTCATGGGCGTACTCCTGGCTGTGTCGGCGCGTGACTCTCACGCGACGGGGGTGGGGTTCAGGGCGCCGTCGGCGCGTCCGGGTCGCTGCGGCGCAGGCCGGGCCCCGGGCGTACGGCGATCTCGTCGGCGGCGACGTCGTGGCCGGCGTCGCAGCGCAGCCGCGCGTGCACGGCGGCGCCGCAGTCGTGGTGTTCGAGGCGGATGGACGGGCCGGCCTCGTCGGCGGCCCAGGCGTCGCCCCACTGGCGCAGCGCGGTGAGCACCGGCAGCAGCTCGGCGCCCTTGCGGGTGAGGTGGTACTCGTCGCGGGTGCGCTGGCCCGGTTCCCGGTAGGGGTGCCGCTCGAGCAGCCCGTCGGCGACGAGCTGCTTGAGCCGGGCGGCGGCGACCGGCTCGCTGACGCCGGCCCGCCGGGCGAACGCGTCGAAGCGGCGGGTGCCCAGCGACGCCTCCCGCAGCAACAGGAGGGTGGTGCGGTTGCCGACCACGTCGAGGGCGCTGGCGATCGAGCAGGTGCTGGTCAGCCAGGAGTCCCGGTCGGCGAGCAGGTCGTCGGTCATGCCGGCGACGCTACCGTAGCTGACTTAGCTGTACCAAAGTCAGCTAGGTCACAGGGCCCGGACACGACGATGCCGACCACCCGTTCCAGGTGGTCGGCATCGGTGTGACGAGCGTGGTTAGGCGGCGACCCGGGAGGCCGGCCGGCGCTGGGCCGGCGGGGTGGCGGACCAGCCGGTGGCCGGCTCCCGCCCGTCCGCGCCGGCGGGCGCCGCCGGGGTGGCGTCGGCCCGCGCCACGCTCAGCGCGTGCTGGGCGTTGTTCCAGGCCACGCAGGGCCAGGGCTGGCCGGCGCAGAGCAGGTTGCGGCAGCCGCCGTCACCGTCCGGCTCGTGGGCGTCGGCCACCTCCAGAGCCAACTTCCACAGCAGCGGGTCGGTCACCTCTTCGGGCCGGTCGGCCTGCTGTTCGGGCCGGTCGAGACTGGTTTCGGACACGAATGATCCCCCCTTGGGCGCAGGTGCTGGGCCCACCTTCACCAGTTTCAGCGCGAGTGAATCCTCCTACCGTTACGCCGCGCCGGTTATGAGGGTGTTTTCGCCCGAAAATCCCGCTGTCCTGCGGGAACCTGGTACGGACAGGTGGGAGCCACTGTCCGCCCGGGTGGTCGCACCGGGGTCGTCAGGACCACACCGACTCGGCCGTCCGGCCACCGCCCGCGCGGCCAGGGCCCGGCCCGGGCCGGGCCCCGCCGGGCGCCGCCGGATCAGTTCAGGTCGAGCTGCACGGTGGCGATCTCCCAGGCCCGCAGCGGCACCCGGACCAGCCCGTCACCGTCGACCGTCAGCGGCTCGCCCGGCCGGCCGAGCAGGTCGGCCCGGCACGCCGCGCGGATGGCCGCGCCGCCGAGCACGGCGGTGGTGTCCGTCGGGGTCTGCGCCACCAGCCGCACCTCGGTGCGGCCGGCGCGGTCCCGCACGCTGGTCAGTGCGACGCCGGCGCCGTCCACGGCGAGCCCGACCGTCGGCGCCGGCAGATCGGTGGCCGGGTCGGCCGTGCCGGGGAAGGCCAGCAGCTCGTGCCGGTACGCCTCGGCGGCCGCCAGCACCCCGGCGGAGTGCCAGCCGCCCCGGTACGGCAGCACCGCCAGCTCGACCGTGCGCAGGCCGCGGCACTGCGCCTCGGGCGTGGGCAGCTGCGGGCCGGCCGGCTCGTCGCGCAGCGCGTGCCGATTGCGCGACAGCATCCCGATCGACCGCAGCAGGGTGACCGCCAGTTCCCGGCCGGAGTCGGTCAGCTCGTACTCGGTGGGCTGGGTGAGCAGCACCGCGAGGGCACCGTCCGGCCCGCCGGCGGCGACGAACCCGTTCGCCGGGAAGGTGGGCAGCGGCACCTCACCGCCGCCGCCCTCCGCGGTCAGCCCCCGCTCCACGACGGCGAACTGGCCCTCGGCGGACGAGGTGTCGGCCGGGGACGGCAGCGGCAGGTGCAGCCGGACCCGATGGTCGTCGCAGCGGTTGTCGAACTCGACCCGCAGCCGGGCGAACGGCTCACCGCAGCGCAGCTCCACCCGGGTGGTGACGACGATCGTCTCGTGGTCGACCGCGCGGGAACCGGCGTCGACGTCCGCGGCCACCGGCCAGCGGTACTCCCGCACCACGTCCAGCACGGCGACCAGCGGCCCGTCGTGGCGGACCACTGTGCGCACCGCGCGCGGCTTGTCGATCACCTCGTCGGTGGCCGGCGGAGCGTAGTTGTAGCTGTCGCCCACGTCGCCGCCGTCGACCACCCGGCCGACCCCGTCCACCGTCACGCCGTCCGGGGTGGTCAGCGCCAGCGTGCCGTCCTCGGCGACGTCGACCCGCAGCAGCCCGTTGTCGACGCTGCGGCCGGCCACTGTCACCGGGGCGAACCCGGGGTCCGCCGTCGCCGGCAGGGGCACCGGCCGCACCGCGGCGCGCCCGAGCGGCGGCACCTCGACCAGGGCGGCGACGGTGGCCCGGGGCGCGGCGAGGATGCGTACCCGCCACCGGTCGTGCGGCCCGGCGGCGGCCAGCGCCAGCCGCACGTCCGCCACGTCGAAGGCCGGGTCGCCGTGCCGGGTCACCTGGAACGTGAGGGTGGCGTCGTCGGGCGACACCGACCAGGCGGCGACCTCCTGGCCGTACAGCTCGCGGCCGTGCACCCGGGTGAGCACGGCCGGCAGGTCGGCCGCCGGCACCACGTCGTCGGCGAGCAGCGTCCGGCCCCGGTCGAGGACCTGGGCGGTCACGCCGCGGCCGGTGGTGTCGGCCACCGCCACGGTGGCGTCGGCCACCGCCACGGTGGCGTCGGCCACCGCCACGGTGGCGTCGGCCGGTGTCGCCACGTCCAGGAAGACCAGGGCGGTACGGGCCGCCGGGGTGGGGTTGAACACCAGGTAGCCGTCCCGGGGAACGGCCGCGGCCAGCCGCGCGCCGACCAGGTCGCAGACCGCCCGGCCGAGCTGGTCGGCCTCGGCGAGCCGGGCGGCGACCTGCTCGGCCGTCTCGTCGCAGCCGCAGCCGGTCACCGAGTCGTGGCAGCTGGCGTCGATCAGCCGGGTCCAGGCCATGTCGAGGAAGCGCTGCACCGAGGTGTCGTGGGTGAGCGCGGCGAGCGGTTCGGCGTACCGCTCGACCCGCCGCTCGGCGCGGTTCATCGCCCGCTTCAGGTGCGCCCGGACGGAGATCACGCCGGGCAGGATGTTGGCCCGCGCGTGCGAGCGCAGCTCGCCCCGGACGACGGGCAGGCCGTCCACGGCGGTCGGTTGGGTGGCGAAGTACTCGGCGAGGGTGCCCAGCCGCAGCCGGGTGTCGGCGAGGTCGGCGGCGGCGAGCAGGTCGGGGGCGTCCGGCGCCGGGGCGGCGTGGTCGGTGCCGTACATCGCCAGCGCCGGGGTGTCCTCGCCGTCGAACCGCCAGTCGGCGAGCTTGCCGGCCAGGTCGGCCGCCCGGCGGGTGATCTGCGCGGGGTCCTCCATCAGCCCGGCCGCGTTGCCGTAGCCGCCGGGCAGGTACTCGGTGCGCACGGTGGTGCCGTCGGGCGCCTGCCAGGCGAACGCGTGCCGGTGCATCCGCTCCGGCACGCCGCGGAACACGCAGGCGTGGGCCAGCCCCGCGCCGGCCAGCAGCTGCGGCATCTGGGCGATGTGGCCGAACATGTCGGGCAGGTAGCCGACCGGCATGGCACCGCCCAGCTCCGCGCTGCGGGCCAGTCCGCGTTCCAGGTTGCGGACGATGTTCTCGCCGGAGCAGAGGAACTCGTCCAGCAGGATCTGCCACGGGCCCACCGCCAGCCGCCCGGCGCGGACCAGGGCGATCACCTGCTCCCGCCGTTCCGGGCGGACCTCCAGGTAGTCGTCGACCGCGGCGAGCTGCCCGTCCAGCGTGAACCGCTGCCGCGGGTCACGCTCCATCCGGTCGAACACCTCGTCGAGCAGCGCCACCAGCCGCAGCCGGAACCGCTGGAACGGCTCGTACCACTCCCGGTCCCAGTGGGTGTGCGGCACCACGATGATCTCGGTCGGTCGTCCCATCAGCTCGCCGCCTCTCCGCCGATCGCCGCCCCGGTCAGCTCCCCGTAGCGGCGTACCACCTGCTGGCTGGTCCGTACGTCGGCCGCGCCCTCGGCGATGCCGGTCAGCGGCGCGGCGCCCCCGGTGACCATCGCGTGGAACGCGACCAGCTCCTGCTCGAACGCCTCGGTCACCGACCGGAACGTGGCCCGCCGCTCGCCGCCGCCGTGCTCGTCCACCACGGTCAGCGTGGTGGGCGCGTTGAGCAGGTACGGCGAGGGGAACGCCAGCTCCAGCGAGCCGCGGGCGTGGTGCAGGGTGACCGTCTCCCGGTAGGCCGGGTAGTCCGGCAGGTTGAGCCACCGGATGCCGTAGCGGGCCCCGCCGGGCAGCCGCCCGCTGATCTCCACCGACGGCTCGGCCGGGCCGGCCGGGGTGAGCGGCCAGGTGGCCACCTGCTCCACGCTGGCCGGTGCGCCGGTGAAGAGCCGCAGCAGCGACAGGTCGTGCGAGATGCTGTTGATCAGGATCTGGTAGAGGGTGCGGGCGCCCGGGTCGGCGCCCACGGCGGCGTCCAGCAGCGCCCGGTCGGCGGCGGTGAACCGGGCCGCCTCCTCGGCCGGCACGTCGCCGGGGGCCGGGGGCAGGTTGGCGAAGCGCAGCTGCCGGTCGCCGCCGGCGTGCAGCACGGTCACCTCCACCGCGTGCACCCGCTCCGCGCCGCCCAGCTCGGCCAGCAGCCGCGCGGCCTCGGCCACCGCCGGGTCGTACTGCTTCATGTAGCCGACCATCAGGGCGGTGCCACCGCCGGCCAGCTCGGCCAGCCGGTCGGTCTCGGCGAGCGTGTACGCCAGCGGCTTCTCGCAGAGCACCGGCAGCCCGGCGCGCAGCGCCAGCGCGGCCAGCTCGCCGTGCGAGCCGGAGGTGGCCAGCAGCACCGCGTCGCAACCACCGTCGGTCACCATCCGGGCCGCGTCGGTGTACCGGCGGGCCGGTTCCACGCCGTACCGCTCGCCCAGCTCGGCGACCCGGCTCGGGGACAGGTCGGCCAGCGCGACGATCTCGAACAGGTCGCCCCGGCGTTGCAGCAGCGGCAGGTGCACGGTACGGGCGATGATGCCCAGCCCGGCCACCGCGATCCGGATCCGCTTGCCCGGCTCGGTCATCGCAGCGCCTCGGAGAGCCACCGGAGGTTGGCGTGCTGGTCGGCGCGGATCCGGTCGAGGTCCCGGCCGTCCGCGGGGGCGTCCTGCTCGATGACCAGCCAGCCGGTGTAGCCGGTGGCGTCGAGGCCGGCGAGCACCCCGGCGAGGTCGACGTCGCCGCGGCCCAGGGCGCAGAAGCCGCCGGCGGCGACCACGTCCATCAGCCCGCCGCCGGCCGCCCGGACCCGGGCGTGCGCGGCCAGGTCGGCGTCCTTCAGGTGCACCTGGCCGATCCGCCCGGCCCAGCGGCGTACCGCGGCCACCGGGTCGCCGCCGGCCAGCGCCAGGTGCCCCGTGTCCAGGCAGACCGCGATGTCGGTGAGGTCGAGCAGCCGGTCGGCCTCCGCCTCGGTCTCCACGTCGGTGCCGAGGTGGTAGTGGAACACCGGCTCCAGGCCGCGGTCGCGGCACCGGTCGGCGGCCTGCTGCACCCGGGCGGCGAAGTCCGGCCAGGCCGCGGCGGGCAGCGCCGACGCCAGGTCGGTCGGGGTGCCGGGGCGGGCCATCCGGGCCGGGTTGCCGGGGCAGGCCAGGGTCGGCCGGGGCGCGAACCGGGGGTCGCCGGCCGGCGCGGCGGTGAACACGTCCAGCGCCGCGTCGAGCTGGGCCAGGTCCTCGGCGAAGCCGGCCGGGTCGGCGAAGCGCAGGTCGACCCAGCCGCCGGCGAGCGCGATGCCGGCGGCGTCCAGCCGGCGGGCGAGGGTCTCACCGGTGCCGAGGTAGCCGATCGGGCCGGAGTCGATCCCGGTGTAGCCGTCGTCGGCCAGCGCCGCGAGCAGGTCGTCGGGGCCGACGGGTGCGCCGGTGGGCTGGTAGATGCCGTAGTTGACGGGGGCGCCGGCCACCCGCGTGCGTCCGGTCAGCTGCACAGTGCGATCACCTCCATGCGATGGGACTCCAGGACGTGCAGCCCGTCGCCGGCCGGCAGCAGGCACTGGTCGCCGCGGACCAGCCGGTGCCGCCCGTCCGGGTAGGCCAGCAGCGCGCCGTCGGCGTCGAGCACCAGCAGTTCGTCGCCGAGGCGCAGCAGCAACGGCCCGTCCGGGTCGGCGGAGATGGCGGTACGGCCGCCCCGCAGCGCGTCCAGCACGGCGTCCTCGGGTGCGGCGGCGCGGTCGGCGAGCACCCAGGTGGTGGGGGAGCCGGGCAGCGCGTCGGCGCCGGGGCGGTGGTAGTCGCTGCCACCGACCGGTACGACGTCCGCCCGCCACGCCCGCGCCCAGGCCAGCGGGGCCCCCCAGGTGCGGTCCCACCAGCCGGAGTGCCACACCTCGACCAGCGGGGTGCGGTCGGCCAGCGGCTGCCGCCAGGCGCAGTCGCCGCCGAGCGGGTGGTTGACCGACATCAGCCCGCCGTCGCGCCGGGCGGCGGCGAGCCACTCGTCCGGTGGCCGGCGGAAGTCGACCCAGTCCACCGGGCCGAAGACGTTGGCGTGCCCCCGGTCGGTGGTCACCTCCTGGCCGGGCAGCAGGCTGATGCCGTAGCGGGCGGAGGCGGCCGGCAGCCAGGGGTGGTGGCTGACGGTGTTGTGGTCGGTGACGGCGAGGAAGTCCAGGCCGCGGGAGGCGGCGAGCGCGGCGAGTTCGTCGATGGTCTGCGCGCCGTCGCTGTGCACGGTGTGCGCGTGCAGGTCACCGGCGAGCCAGTGCCGGCCGTCGACGCCGGGCAGGTCCCGGCGGGGCGGCCGGTCCGGGCGCGGCGGCGCGGCCGGCGGCTCGGGTTCCGGTGGCGCGGTGCTGCTGGTGGTGGCGGTGACCTCGTACGCCAGCCCGTCGGGCGGGATGCGGTGCAGCCGTAGCAGCACCTGCCACTCGCCGGGTTCCAGTTCGCCGGGGAGGTAGCCGGGGGTGGCCCAGTCGGCGGTGATTGTGTAGCCGTCCCGGGCGCCGCCGGACCAGCCGCGGAAGCCGGCCGGGCCGACGCAGCCGAGGTCGAGCACCCCGGCCGCGCGGGGGTAGTCCAGCCGGACGGTGAGCGCGGCGGTGCCGGGCGCGACGGTGACCGGCAGGGACCGCAGCACGTTGTCGGCCCGGTCCTGGAGGGTCCACCTGCCCCGGTGCGTGACCATGTTCAGCCCTGTACGCCGGCGCCGGCGCGTGGGGCCGGCACGGTGGCCGCCTCGCCGGCGGTGACCAGGTCGCCGTCGCGGTAGAGCAGTGACCGGCCGGGTCGGGGCACCACCCAACCGGTGTCGCCCGGTTCGGGTTCGCCGCCCTCGGCGACCACCACCTGCACGCTGGTCCGCCCGCCGCCGTCCCCGGCCGTGCCGCCGTCCCCGGCCGTGTCGGCGGCGCCGGTCGCGTCGGCGTCGTCGCTGGGCACGTCCAGCGAGACCAGGGAGACGCTGCCCAGGTTCTCCACCACCACGACCTGCCCGGTCAGCGCGCCGGGGATCGGGCTGGGGGAGTAGTCGAGGTATTCGGGCCGCACCCCGTACACCAGCCGCTCGCCGTCGGTGACCTGGCCGCGGGCGTCGTCGGGCAGCGGCAGCCGGGCCCGGCCCACGGCCAGTTCGTCGCCGTCCACCCGGGCGTCGACGAGGTTCATCGGGGTGGAGCCGATGAAGCCGGCGACGAAGGTGTTGGCGGGGCGGCGGAACACCTCGGTGGGGGTGCCGACCTGGCGGATCCGGCCGCCCTCCATGACCGCTATCCGGTCGGCCAGGGCGAGCGCCTCGGCCTGGTCGTGGGTGACGAAGACGGTGGTGACGCCGAGTTCGCGTTGCAGCCGCTTGAGGAAGGTGCGCGCCTCCAGCCGGAGCCGGGCGTCGAGGTTGGACAGTGGCTCGTCGAGCAGGAACACCTGCGGGTGGCAGGCCATCGCCCGGGCCAGCGCCACCCGCTGCTGCTGGCCGCCGGAGAGTTGCCCCGGACGGCGCGCCAGCAGCCCGGACAGGCCGAGCTCGTCGGCGGTCTCGGCGGCCTTGTCGGCGCGGGCGCGCCGGTCGACTTTCTTGATCCGCAGCGGGTAGGCGATGTTCTCCTGCACCGTCATGTGCGGGAAGAGGGCGTAGTCCTGGAAGACCATGGCCACGTCCCGCTTGCCCGGGGGCAGGTTGGTGACGTTGCGCTCGCCGATGTGCACGC
The DNA here is from genome assembly GCF_003176715.1 of Micromonospora sp. S4605. NCBI lineage: Bacteria > Bacillati > Actinomycetota > Actinomycetes > Micromonosporales > Micromonosporaceae > Micromonospora > Micromonospora sp. S4605. Next base: position 14,553 of record NZ_QGSW01000159.1, on the reverse strand, counting down.
TGCCGCCGGAGGCGACCTCCAACCCGGCGATGGTGCGCAGCAGCGTGGTCTTGCCGCAGCCGGACGGGCCGAGCAGGGCGAAGAACTCGCCGTCGGCGATCTCCAGGTCGAGGGCGTCCAGGGCGCGTACTCCGCCGGGGTAGACCTTGGTCAGTTCGCGCATGGTGATGGCGGACATCAGCGCTTGATCCCTCCGTGGAAGCGGAATCCGTACCGGCTGCTGACGAAGACGAACATGAGCGCCACCGGCAGCGAGTAGAGCAGCGAGAAGGTGGAGAGCAGCCGCAGGTCGGCCTGGCCGCCCTCGGTGTAGAGGGTGTACATGATCACCGCGGCGGGGGCCTTGTCCGGGCCGCGCAGCAGCAGGAACGGCACCAGGAAGTTGCCCCACACGTTGGCCACCGCCCACACCCCGACGGTGGCCAGGCCGGGGCGGACCACCGGCACCACGATGTGCCGCATGATCTGCAACGGGCTGGCGCCGAAGACCCGGGCCGACTCCTCGTAGGACGTCGGGGTGGAGTCCATGAAGTCCTTGAGGATGAAGATGGCCGCGGGCAGCAGCCCGCCGCTGAGGATCAGGATGACGCCGAGCCGGGAGTCGATCAGGTTGAGCCGGAAGGCCAGCTCGAACAGCGGCACCATGGTGGCGGTGCCGGTGACGATCGAGGACAGCAGCAGCAGCCCGTAGAGCAGGGCGTCGCGGCCGGGCACCCGGACCCGGCTCAGCGCGTACGCGGCGAGCGCGGCGAAGACCACCACCAGCGCCGCCGTGCCGCCGGCCAGGTAGACCGAGTTGAGCAGCGAGCTGAGCGCGTACGGGTTGTCCAGCAGGGCGCGGAAGTTGTCCAGGGTGAACTGCGGCAGCGACGCGGTGATCGTCGGGGTGTCGTCGAACGGGGCGGTGGCCAGCCACAGCAGCGGCAGCGCGAAGAACCCGAGCACGACGCAGAGGAACGTGTAGCGGCCGATCCGGGCGAGCACGTGCCGTACGGCGATGGTCGGGCCGTCGCCGGTCGGCTCGGTGGTGGGGGCGGACGGTGCGGTGGTGGTGGTCACGCCGGCTCCTTCCGCCGGCCCAGCATGCGCAGGTAGACCAGCGCGATGACCAGGTTGATCAGCAGCATGAGGAACGAGATGGCGGCGCCGAAGCCGAGTTCGCCGCCGGAGAGCGCCACCTTGTACACGTAGACCGGCAGGATCTCCGAGCGCTGCTCGGGGCCGCCGGCGGTGATCAGGAACGGCGCGAAGTCGTTGAACGTCCAGAGGCTGATCAGCAGCAGGTTGGTCAGCACGTGCCCGCGGATGCGGGGGAAGACCACGTCGCGCAGCTGCTGCCAGGTCGACGCGCCGGCCAGCCGGGCGGTCTCCAGGTGCGAGCGGGGGACGTTCTCCAGCGCGGCGGCGTAGAGCATCATCGAGAACGCGGTGCCGCGCCAGGTGTTGAAGATGATGATCGACAGCATCGGGTAGTCGAGCAGCCAGGCCATCCCGGGGATGCCGAGCAGCGCGTTGAGCGTGCCGGCGTCCCGGTCGAGCAGGGCGATCCACAGGAAGGCGACCACCGAGCTGGGCAGGATCCAGGAGAGCAGGACCAGCCCCTCGACCAGCCGGCGCAGCGGGCCGCGCCGGTCGCGCAGCGCGAACGCGATGGCGAAGCCGAGCCCGGCCTGGCCGATGACCGCCGAGCCGAGGACGAACTGGAGGGTCAGCAGCAGCGAGGTGCGGAACCGCTCGTCGCCCAGCGCCTGGGTGTAGTTGTCCAGGCCGACGATCTCCGGGTTGGCGGCGGCCAGGCCGGTCAGCCGGTAGTTGGTGACGCCCAGGTAGATCGTCCACGCCGCCGGCACCACCAGGAAGACCAGGATCAGCAGCATGGCGGGGACGAGGAACCCGGTGGCCCGGGCCCGGCCGAGCCCGGCGGCGTCGGGGGCCGGGGAGGCGCCCGTCGCCGGGCGCGCTCCCTCGACCACCTCGTCAGGAGGTGACGTTACCTGGACCACCGACGAACCCTTCGACCTTCTTCTGGTACGCGCTGGCCGCCTCGTCCACGCTCTTGCCCGCCGTGACCTCGGCGGTCGCCTCCTGTAGCGCCACCGAGATCTGCGGGTAGACCGCCAGCGGCGGCCGGTACGCGGTGATCGGCAGCACCTTCTCGGCGACGAAGTTGAGCATCGGGTCGGCCGCGAGCACTTCCTTGTTCACGTCGGTGCGGGCGGTGATCCGGGCGGCGCCGGCCAGTTCGGCCTTGACCGCCTCCGCCGAGTGCATGAACGACAGCAGCTCCCACGCCTGGGACGGGAACTTCGAGTTGGGGTTGAGCACCCGCACGCCGCCGCCGGACATGCTGACGAAGTCCTGGCCGCGGATGCCGGCGCCGGGCTGCTTGGCCGGGATCATCGCGTAGCCGACGGTGGTGTCCCGGTCGGCCATCTTGGCGATGCCGTCCTTGGGGTTCACCACGCTGCGCCAGAAGTAGTCGCCCTCGGCCAGGATGCCGATCTTGCCGGCGGCGAACTCCGCGAAGGACTTGTCGCGGCCCTTCGCCTCCTGCTGCAGCTTCGGGTCGCCCAGCCCGCCGCCGTAGACCTTGGCGTAGAAGTCGAGCATGTCCTTGACCGGCTGGCTGGCGCCGGCCCACTTGCTGTCCTTGTAGATCTCGCCGCCGGCGCCGACCAGCAACGGCAGCGCGCCTTGCATCGAGGTGGCCTCGCCCATGGCGGTGCCCGCGTTGATCTGGATCGGGGTCACCCCGGGCAGCGCCTTGAGCTTGGCGCCGGCGTCGAGGATCTCCTGCCAGCTCTTGGGCTGCCAGTCGGCGGGCAGGCCGGCCTGGGCGAAGAGTTTCTTGTTGTAGTAGAGGACCCGGCCGTCGGTGCCGAGCGGGATGCCGTAGCGCTTGTCCTCGAACGAGCCGAGGCCCTGCACGGTGTCCGGGATCTGTGACCAGCCCTCCCAGGAGTCCACCTGGTCACCGGCCACCTCGGACAGTGGCTTGAGGTAGCCGGCCTGGACGAACTCGCCGACCCAGATGCCGTCCACGGCGATCACGTCGGCGCCGCCCTTGGAGCGCAGGTCCAGGGCCAGCTTGGTCTTGTACTGCTCGTCGTCGACGCCGCTGGGCACGAACGTCACCTTGGCGGTGACGCCCTTGGCCTTCTGCGCCTCGACGAACTTGGGGATGACCCAGTTCTGGATCCACTCCGCACCGGCGGCGTTCTTGCCGCCGGCGATCGCGTTGGCGGAGATGGTGAGGGTGATGTTCTTGGCGTCCTTGCCGGCGGGCTCGTCCGAGCCGCCGCAGGCCGTGGCGGTGAGAGCGACGGCGGTGAGCGCGGCGAGCACGCCTGCTGCGTGTCTCGGCTTGGCTGACATGGGCTGCTTCCCTTCGCAAGGAGAGACTTCGAAGAGACTCGCGGGTCGCCCGCCGGGCCGCACGTCCGGCGCCGGCGGTGCTTGCGGCCACAATGTCATGACAGCTTGACGACGTAAATACCTGTCACTGAAATGAGCGCGAAACACTGACCGTCACCGCTCGGCGACCGTCACCTCCAGCGAGTACCGGCTGGCCCGGTAGATGTGCGCGCCGTGCTCGACGTAACGGCCCTGGTCGTCGTACGCGGTGCGGGTCATGGTGAGCAGCGGCGCGCCGCGCCGTTCGCCGAGCATCTGCGCCTCGGCGGCGGTGGCGGCCCGGGCGCCGATCCGCTGGTGGGCGCCGCGGATCCGCCGGCCACCGCTGCGCAGGATCGCGTACAGGCCGTCGGCCTGCAGCGCCTCCATGGTCAGCTTCGGCAGGTCGACCGGGAGCCAGTTCTCCATCACCGCGAGGGGCTCGCCGTCGGAGAACCGCAGCCGGCGCAGGTGCTGCACCTCGCCGCCGGGCGGTAGGCCGAGCGCGGCGGCGACCGCCGGCGGGCAGGGCACGACGGCCAGCTCCAGCACCGAGGTGGACGGGCGCTGGCCGGCCCGGACCAGGTCGTCATGCAGGCTGGTCAGCTCCACCGCCCGGCGTACCTCGCCGCGCACCACCTGGGTGCCCACGCCGCGGCGGCGGACGATCAGTCCCTTGTCGACCAGGTGCTGGATGGCCTGCCGCACGGTGGGCCGGGACAGGCCCAACCGGTCGGCCAGCTGCAACTCGCTGTCCAGGCGGTCACCGGGGGCCAGGTCACCGCGCTGGATCGCCGCGGCGAACTGCTCGGCGACCTGGAAGTAGAGCGGGACCGGGCTGCTGCGGTCGACCGCGATCTCGGGGCCGGTCACGGAAACCTCCTCGCTGCGGCTGCGCGGGATCGGGGCGTGATGATGGGCGCCACTGTACCGAAGCGGTCACCGAGCGCAGAGCGCGGATGTCATGACAACACATTGACACAACTCGCACGGCACTGTTACCAATCAGGGACGGCAACGAGCCGGCGGGTACGCCGACGCCGGCCGGGACGGAGGGCGCCGCATGCTCGATGTGCTCACCATCGGCCGGGTCGGGGTGGACATCTACCCGCTGCAGGTCGGCACCCCGCTGGCCGAGGTCGAGAGGTTCGGCCGGTTCCTCGGCGGCAGCCCCACCAACGTGGCCGTCGCGGCCAGCCGGCAGGGGCTGCGCGCGGGGGTGATCACCCGCACCGGCGCCGACGCCTTCGCCGACTACGTGCACCGGGCGCTGCGCGAGTACGGGGTGGACGACAGCCAGGTCCACCCGGTCGACGGGCTGCCCACCCCGATCACCTTCTGCGAGATCTTCCCGCCGGACCACTTCCCGCTCTGGTTCTACCGCACCCCCACCGCGCCGGACCTGCAGATCCACCCCGACGAGCTGGACCTCGACGCGATCGTGGCCGCCCGCGTCTTCTGGCTCACCGGCACCGGCCTGTGCCAGCAACCCAGCCGCGTCGCGCACGCCGCCGCGCTGACCGCCCGGGATGGCCGCCCGCACACCGTGCTGGACCTCGACTACCGGCCGATGTTCTGGCCTGACCCGGCCACCGCCACCGCTGCCGTCGCCGAGGTGCTGCCCCGGGTCACCGTCGCCGTCGGCAACCTCGACGAGGTGGAGGTCGCGGTCGGCACCCGCGACCCGGACCGGGCCGCGGACCTGCTGCTGGCCCGGGGGCCCCGGCTCGCCGTGGTCAAGCTCGGGCCCGCCGGCGTGCTCGCCCGCACCGGGCAGCAGAGCGTACGGGTGCCGCCGGTGCCGGTGGACGTGGTCAACGGGCTCGGCGCCGGCGACGCGTTCGGTGGCGCGCTCTGCCTCGGGTTGCTGCGCGGCTGGCCACTGGAGCGGACGCTGCGCTTCGCCAACGCCGCCGGCGCCATCGTCGCCTCCCGCCTGGCCTGCTCCGCCGCCATGCCCGACTACGCCGAGACCGCGGCGCTGGCCGGGGACGCCACGCCGCCGCCCGCGCCGTCGACCGCCGTCCTGACAGGAGAAGACCGGTGAGCACCGAGTACGCCGCGCTGACCCGCACCCGCGCGCACCGGCCACAGGCGATCGCCGAAGCCGCCGCCCGCCGTACCCGCCGGCCCTGGCCCGAGCCCGGCCGCCCGCTGTTCGTCATCGCGGCCGACCATCCGGCCCGGGGCGCGCTCGGGGTACGGGACCGGCCGATGGCCATGGCCGGCCGCGCCGACCTGCTCGACCGGCTGCGCCTGGCGCTGTCCCGGCCCGGCGTCGACGGGGTGCTCGGCACCCCGGACATCCTGGAGGACCTGCTGCTGCTCGGGGCGCTGGAGAACCGGTTGGCCATCGGTTCGATGAACCGCGGCGGCCTCTCCGGCGCCAGCTTCGAACTCGACGACCGGTTCACCGCGTACGACGCCGACAGTATCGCCGCGATGCGCTACGACGGCGGCAAGATGCTCTGCCGGATCGACCCGGACGACCCGGGGACCGCCTCCACCCTGCAGTCCTGCGCCCAGGCGGTGACCGCGTTGGCGGCTCACCGCACCGTCGCCCTGGTCGAGCCGCTCTGGGTGGCCCGCACCAACGGCCGGGTCAGCGCCGACCTGCGTCCGGAGGCGGTCATCAAGGGCGTCAGCGTGGGGCAGGCGCTCGGCGCGACCAGCGCGTACACCTGGTTGAAGCTGCCGGCGATCGACGAGATGGAGGCGGTGATGGCAGCGACCACGCTGCCGGTCCTGCTGCTCGGCGGCGACCCGGTGGAGGCGCCGGACGTGGTGTACGCGCGCTGGCAGCGGGCGCTGCGGCTGCCCGGCGTGCGCGGCCTGGTGGTCGGCCGGGCGCTGCTCTACCCGCCGGACGACGACGTGGCCGCCGCGGTGGACCTGGCCGGCTCGCTGCTACCCACCGGGCAGGACGCGTGAGGACCGCGGACGCCCACCTGCCGTGGGGCGGCACCGCCCGCCCGCCCTGGGCGCTGGAGGTCACCCCCGAGTGGGCCGGCTGGCGGTACGCGGGCCTGCGGGTGCTCACCCTGCCCACCGACGGCGAGCTGACCTTCGCCACCGGCGAGGAGGAGATGCTGGTCGTGCCGCTGGCCGGCGCGGCCACCGTGCACTGCGACGGGCTGCGGCTCAACCTGACCGGCCGCGAGTCGGTGTTCGCCGCGGTCACCGACTTCGCCTACCTGCCCCGCGACGCCACCGCGACGATCCGCGGCGCCGGCCGCTTCGCCCTGCCCTCGGCGCGGGCCACCCGCCGGTTGTCGCCCCGCTACGGCGCGGCCCGGGACGTGCCGGTGGAGTTGCGCGGCGCCGGGTCGGCCAGCCGGCAGGTCAACAACTTCTGCGCCCCGGACGCCTTCGACTGCGACCGGCTGGTCGCCGTCGAGGTGCTCACCCCCGGCGGCAACTGGTCGTCGTACCCGCCGCACAAGCACGAGGAGGACCGCACCCACGCCGACGGGCGGGTGGAGGCGGCGCTGGAGGAGATCTACTACTTCGAGGTGGCCGGCGGCGCGCCCGGTGACGGGCCGGTCGGCTACCAGCGGGTCTACGGCACCGCGGAGCGGCCGATCGACGTGCTGGCCGAGGTGCGCACCGGCGACGTGGTGCTCGTCCCGTACGGCTACCACGGGCCGTCGATGGCCGCGCCCGGCTACGACCTGTACTACCTCAACGTGCTGGCCGGGCCGGGCGCGGCGCGGACGATGGCCTGTGTGGACGACCCCCGGCACGGCTGGATCCGGGGCAGCTGGGCCGACCAGCAGGTCGACGAGCGGCTGCCGCTGACCCGGCCCGAAACGAAAGAGGTGTGATGCCCAGGTTGACGGTGGCGCAGGCGGTCGTGACGTTCCTCGCCCGGCAGTGGTCCGAACGCGACGGGCGGCGGCAACGGCTGATCCCGGCCTGCTTCGGCATCTTCGGCCACGGCAACGTCGCCGGGATCGGCGAGGCGCTGGCCGCCGCCGGGGCCGACCTGCCGTACCACCTGTGCCGCACCGAGCAGGGCATGGTGCACACCGCCGCGGCGTACGCCCGGATGACCGACCGGCTGAGCACGCTGGCCTGCACCACGTCGATCGGGCCGGGCGCGACGAACCTGGTCACCGGCGCGGCGGGGGCCACCATCAACCGGCTGCCGGTGCTGCTGCTGCCCGGCGACATCTTCGCCACCCGGGTGGCCAACCCGGTGCTGCAGGAACTGGAGGATCCGCGCTCCTACGACGTCAGCGTCACCGACGCGCTGCGGCCGGTCTCCCGCTACTGGGACCGGATCAACCGGCCGGAGCAGTTGCCGGCGGCGCTGCTGGCCGCGATGCGGGTGCTGACCGACCCGGCGGAGACCGGTGCGGTCACCCTCGCCCTGCCGCAGGACGTGCAGGCCGAGGCGTACGACTGGCCCGACGAGCTGTTCGCCGAGCGGGTCTGGCACGTGCCCCGGCCGCTGCCGGACATCGCGGCGCTGGCCCGGGCGGCCGGGATCGTCCGGTCCGCGCGCCGGCCGCTGGTGGTGGCCGGCGGCGGGGTGATCTACAGCGGGGCGACCGAGGCGCTGCGCTGGTTCGCCGAGGAGCACGGGGTGCCGGTGGCCGAGACCCAGGCCGGCACCGGCGCGATGCCGTACGACCACCCGCTCGCCCTCGGCGCGGTCGGCGTCACCGGGACCACCGCGGCCAACGAGATCGCCGCCGACGCGGACGTGGTGCTCGGGGTGGGCACCCGCTACAGCGACTTCACCACCGCCTCCGGCACCCTGTTCGGCGCCGACGTGCGTTTCGTCAACCTGAACGTCACCGGCTTCGACGCGGCGAAGCTCTCCGGCACGCAGGTGGTCGGCGACGCCCGGGAGAGCCTCGCCGCGCTGGACGCTGCCTGCGCCGGCTGGGAGACCCCGCCGGAGTACCGGGAGTCGGTGACCCGGCTGCGCGAGCGGTGGGCGGCGGTGGCGGACACCGCCCGGCACGCCGCGCCGGACGCGGCGCCGACCCAGACCGCGGTGATCGGCGCGGTCAACGACGCCGCCGGCGACCGGGGCGTGGTGGTCTGCGCGGCCGGGTCGATGCCCGGCGACCTGCACCGGCTGTGGCGCAGCGCCGACCCGAAGAGCTACCACGTCGAGTACGGCTACTCGTGCATGGGCTACGAGATTCCCGGCGGCATCGGGGTGAAGCTCGCGGCGCCGGAGCGCGAGGTGTTCGTGCTCGTCGGCGACGGGTCCTACCTGATGCTGCCGAGCGAGCTGGCCACCGCGGTCGCCGAAGGCGTCAAGCTGGTCGTGGTGCTGGTCGACAACTCCGGCTTCGCCTCCATCGGTCGGCTGTCCGAGAGCGTCGGCGCGCACCGGCTCGGCACCGCCTACCTCGACCGGGCCGGAGCGCCGCTGCCGGTCGACCTCGGCGCCAACGCGGCCAGCCTCGGCGCGGAGCTGATCCGGGTGTCGACAATGGCGGAGCTGCGCGCCGCCCTGGCCGCGGCGACGGCGGCGACGCGTACCACCGTGGTGCACGTGACCACCGACCGGTTCGAGGCCGGTCCGGACGCCGGCGCCTGGTGGGACGTCCCGGTCGCCGAGGTGTCGACGACGGAGCAGGGGCGGGCCGCCCGGACGGCGTACGAGACGGGGCGTAAGGGCCGGCACACCCACCTGCGGCCCGCCTGACTCCGGCCGCCGCGGCGTCGGACGTACGCGCCGGGATCGCCCGGCAGCCCGTTGCTCAGCCGTCCAGCCGCACGGCTGGGTAGCGATGGCGATGCTGCGCGAAGAACCGGTCGAACTGGCTCAGCGAGAGCGGCTCGGGGATCGGGTACCGGGCGGGTATGGCCCGCAGGGCCGACTGGAAGCGGAAGAAGGTCGACAGGTCACTCGGGTAGCGCCGAGGATCCACTCCGGCGAACGAACCCGCCACTGCCGCGCGTCGCAGCAGTGCGTGCCACCGGTCGACGGGTGCCAGTCCCACGGATTCCACTCCGTGACAGAACAGCGCGAGGTGGAGGTGGTCGTAGGCGTCCGACTGATCGAGATGGCGGGCGAGGGCGTCGGCGGAGGACTGGACGGGGAAGGTGCACCAGTAGGGCACGCAACCGGTCCGCAGCGCCCACCAGGGGTCGATCAGGATGAACGACTCCACCAGCAGTCGATCGGCCGGCAGGCCGCGTTGGCGGTACCACCAGCGGTACAGGTCGGCGACGAGTGGGCTGAGGTCCTCGGGATCGTCGAAGACGAGCCGCCGCACCTGGTAGCCGTGCCGGCGCGCGAACGCGATCGCGTCGTCCCGGAGCGCCGGTTCGAACCCCCACTCCGCCTCCGGGCTCTCGCCGTCGGGCGTCGGCGCCTCCCACCGGGTCCGCCCGACTCCGTAGCGGCGCAGGTACGCGGCCGTTCGGGGGTCGCCGTCGTGGTACTGCGCGGGCTCCAGCCCGCCGAGGGCACCGAACTGGAAGACGTGCCGCTCGCCGACGCGGGTCGTCGGCCATCGCCGGGCGCACTCGGCGAGCAGCAGCACACCGCCGGCATCGAGCGTCCGGTTCAGGAATCGCTCGTACGCCGGGCCGAGCCGGGTGCGTTTGACCCGGAAGTAGGCCATCCGCCGTGACGTCAACCGGTCCTGGTTCGGATCATGCAAGTGGTGCAGGACGAAGTCGGGGTTGCGGGCCAACAGCGCCTGGGCGGTGGTGTCGAAGGCGTGCACGGCGCGCATCGGATCATCCGGGGGCACCTGCCGTTGTCGGAGCGGCAGCAGCAGCGTCTGGGGCAACCACGCGATACCGAGGGCCGCGCAGAGATGGACGAGCGCGCCGTTGGACGAGCCGACCACGACCGCCGGATATCGGCGCGGCGGGTAGAGATCCACGATCCGGGCGGCGACGTCCTCGATGTCGAGGGTGGCCATCCGCGCCGCCGGCCGCCCCTCGGCACCGCTGGCGAGGCTGTAGATCGTCTCCCGCAGCCGGACCGGAAGCCGGGTCGCCGTGGCGGCTACCGGGCGCAGCAAACGGCCGGTCGGCCGGCCCATCGGTGGCGTGTCGCGATCGCGCAGGAAGCGGGCAGTCGACATGACCATTGCGGAAGCGGAGTCGAAGGTGGCCACCGCACGGGGTAGTTTCATCTCACCTCCCGCGGGCGGGTACCCCGAAAGTCGCCCGGTACGCCCGATTCCGTCCGCAGCTGTCGGGTAACCCCGGGTATGCGGAGCAAGCCTCAGCCGTACGCGCCACCGTTCCCGACAAACGTCGCGACGTCGTACCACGACGGTCCGCTGGGTCGGATGCGCAGCCGGGCGGTCGGCGAGCCGCGATCCGACCTGCCCGAGCTGGTGCTCGTCCAGGGCATGGGAGTGGCCGACTACCTGATGCCGGGCCTTGGCGCCCTCGGCGAGTGGACCCGGGCACACCTCGTCGAGTTGCCCGGCTTTCCCGGCAGCGGCGACCCGCCGCACGAGCTCACCGTGCCGGAGTTCGGTCGTGCCGTCGGCGAGTGGCTCACCGCCCGACGACTCGGCCCGGTGGTGCTCGCCGGCCATTCCAGCGGCACCCAGGTCGCCGCGCAGGCCGCGGTGGGCCGGCCCGACGTGCACGGCGTCGTCCTTGCCAGCCCGACGGTGGACCCTGCCGCTCGCAGCCCACTGCGGCTGTTCGTCCGCTGGCGGCTGGACGGACGCCGCGAGCCACCGGGGCTGACCGAGTCGCACCGCCCCGAATGGAAGCGGGCCGGGCTGGGCCGCATGCTGCACCTGGCACGCGCGCACCTCGACCACCCGATCGAGGAACCGGTGGCCCGTCTCGAGGTTCCGCTGCTGGTCATCCGGGGTCGCGACGACGTGATCGGCACGTCCCGGTGGGGTCGCCGGCTGGCTGCTCTACCGCCTGCGGGCGAGTACGTCGAAGTCGCCGGCGCCCACACCTTCCCCTGGCGGGATCCGAAAGCGTGGTCGGAGCCGATCCGCCGCTTCGCGACCAGCGTCGGCTGATCCTCATCTGACGGGGCCCGCCGACCGGTTGGCGCCTGCGGCTACCCGGGCGGTGCCGGCAGCGCGGGCGGATGCCGACGGGCGCGGGCCGCGTCGGCGGCGGCGGCCCCGACGAGGACCGCGAGGGCCGCCGCGGCGACCAGCAGCGGCGGTGCGTGCAGCAGCGGCGGCGCCAGGGCGGCCAGCACGAGGATGCCGATCAGCCAGGCGCGGGGCGTCCGGGCGAAGACGGCGTACTCGAAGCCGGCCCGGCCGGCCAGGAACAGCGCGGGTCCGCCGAGGAGGGCGGCGACCCAGGCCGGCTGCGAGAGCCCGAGCGGATGCTTGATGACGATTTCGTCGCCGACCGCGGTGGCCACGATGCCGGCCAGCATGACCAGGTGAGCGAGCGCGGCCCACCGGGCCAGGCTGTCCGGCTTGCGGGCCGCGGCGATGGCGGCGGGCAGCAGGTCACCGGCCCGGTAGACGTAGATCCGCCAGAACAGCACGGTGCCGGCGAACGCCACCACGAACGCCACGATCCGGTCGGCCGCGAAGCCGGTACCGCCCAGGGTCAACGAGGTGACCAGGATCAACTCGCCGAGCGCGATGATGAAGAGCTGCCGGTACCGCTCGGCCAGATGCTCGGCCAGGACCGGGAAGTCCGATTCGGGCGAGCGGCCCAGCCCCGGCGTGGGGAAGCGGAGGATCCCGCCGGTGTAGTCGACCGCGACCGCCAGCGTCCAGAGGACCGGCCGCGCGGGACCCGCCATGAGCGCGCCGGCGAACCACGGCACCGCCGACACGCCGAACCAGAACAGCAGTCGCAGGCTTCTGCGCTGCAACTGGTGACCGCGCAGGGCGAGGACGAAGTAGACCTGGCGGCCGACGTGGATGGCCACGTACGCCCCGGCGAAGACCAGCCCGCGGGCCCCGAACGCGTCGGGCAGCGCGGCCACCATCAGCAGGCTGCCCAGCATGGTCGCGGTGACCAGGAACTGGATCTCCATGCGTTGCGGGTCGTACAGGTTGGTCGTCCAGGTGGTGATGCTCCAGGTCCACCACATGGCCAGCAGCAGTACCAGGGTCTGGAAGGCCCCGCCCCAGCTGAGGTCCCCCATCAGGCCCCGCGAGAGCTGCACGAGCGTGGCGACGAACACCAGATCGAAGAAGAGTTCAAGGAAGATCGCTCGCCGCGGCCCCCCGGGGCGTCCGCAGCAGCCTGGCCCCGCCCGTCGTCATCGGCCCGCCCGTCCTGCCGGCATCGTCGCACCTGCAGCATCCGTACGCGGTCCCGGCGGACGCGGAACTGCTAGGCGGGGGGAGAGCGACCGGCGCGGTGCAGCGTACGGCGGGCAGGCCGGCGAGCCGGAGCGCCGGCCGGGGGCGCGGTGACCGCGCCCACGCCGGGTGCTCCGACGCGCCGACGGACGGTTCATCGGTACGAGGACCGGTGCGACTGGTCGGGCGCGCTCAGCGCACCGATGGGAAGGCGGTGCGCAGCCCCGCGGTGCGGGTCCGCAGCGCCTGCAGGTCCACCTCGGGGATCTCCACCGTAAACCGCCGTATTCCGGCTGCGTCCACCCGCGCTTCGGTCTTGACCGCCATGGGGCCACCCTTCCAGTGCCGCGATGTTGGTCTCGCGCCCCCGGATACCACCTGACGTGCCCGCTACACCTGGGCTGACCTGGGGGTGGCGGTGACCGGCCGCGGCCGGCTGCGTCAGCCGGCTCTTTCCCCGCGCCGGGGCAACTTCCACTCCGGCCGGACGAAGTGACAGGTGTATCCGCCGGGATTGCGCTCCAGGTAGTCCTGATGCTCCGGCTCGGCCTCCCAGAAGGGCCCGGCGGGGCTGACCTCGGTGACCACCTTTCCCGGCCACAGGCCGGAGGCGTCAACGTCGGCGATGGTGTCCTCCGCGACCCGCCGCTGCTGCTCGTCGTGTAGAAGATGGCGGACCGTTGACGTTCTCCCTGCCCTGAAGGGCGGGGATTCCCTCCGCGTTGCGCGCGGAACAGCGCGTGGCGCTCGGGCGGATTCCTGTTTCACGGCGCGGCGCCGGCACGGATGCCGGTCTTACCTGCGCTCCACAGGCGTTTGAGTTGTCCCAGCGTCCCTGGGCCAACACATTGATCGCCGCGTTCACGTCCCGGTCATGGGTCGCCCCGCATGGGCAGGTCCATGACCGGACGTTGAGCGGCTTGGGTCCGTCGATCCGGCCGCACGCTGAGCAGGTCTGCGACGTGGGCGCGAAACGGTTGACCTTTGCGAACCTCCGCCCGGCGCGGGCGGCCTTGTACTCCAGCATTGCGGTGAAGCTGGCCCACCCGGCGTCGTACACGGACTTCGCCAGCCAGGTACGGCCGAGACCAGCCACGCACAGGTCCTCGACGTACACCGCTTGGTTGTCGCGGATGATCGCCGTGGACAGCTTGTGCTGCCAGTCCCGCCGGGTGTCGGCCACCCGGGCGTGCGCCCGAGCCACCTTCTTGACGGCCTTCTTGCGGTTGCTGCTGCCCCGCTGCTTGCGGGACAGATCCTGCTGCAACCGCTTGAGCTTGCGGGCCGCACGGCGCAGAAACGTCGGTGCCGTGACCTTCGTGCCGTCCGAGAGGACCGCGAAGTGCGTCAGCCCCAGGTCGATACCCACCTCGGAGTCGGCCGGCGGCAGCGCTTCGTCGGTGGCCTGCACGACGAACGACGCGAAGTACCGCCCAGATGCGTCCCGGATAATTGCCGCGGACGACGGGTCCGCCGGGAGGTTGCGTGACCAGCGCACGGGCAGGTCGCCGACCTTCGGTAGGCGCAGGCGGCCATTGTCGAGGACCGTGAACCGGGAGTTCTTGGTGAACCGGATGGCCTGCCGGTTGTCCTTGCGCGACCGGAACCGCGGCGGCGCGACCGTGCGGCCCCTGCGTTTGCCAGACAGGGAGTTGAAGAAGTTCCGGTACGCGGTGTTCAAGTCCGCGAGTGCCTGCTGCAACACCACGGCCGAGACCTCGCCCAGCCATGCCCGCTGCGGGGTCAGCTTGGCCTCGGTGGTCAGCGGTCGGGACAGCTCGGCGTCGCAGATGTACCTCTCGCCCTGCGGGCGGGCGTGCTGGCGCAGACGCAGCCCGTCGTTGAACACCACCCGCGCGCACCCGAACGCCCGAGCCAGCTCGATCTGCTGGCCGGGCGTCGGGTAGACGCGGAAGTTGTAACG
>NZ_QGSW01000037.1:0-27233 GCF_003176715.1 Micromonospora sp. S4605 | reverse complement strand
TTACGGCGGTCATGGCGGAGGGGAAACGCCCGGTCACATTCCGAACCCGGAAGCTAAGCCCTCCAGCGCCGATGGTACTGCACTCGTGAGGGTGTGGGAGAGTAGGACACCGCCGGACAATCTTCCATTCAGGGCCACCCCCCACGGGGTGGCCCTGAATGCATTCCACCCCCAATTTTCGCCCGCCGGCTTCTGAGCTGGTTGCGGTTGGGTGTGGCCCCGCCGTGCCCGGCTCCGGGCGGTCAGGCTTGATCCCTCCGCCGGTCACGGCGGGGCCACACCTCGATCGTGGTCACGGCCCGCCCGCCGGCAAGAGCCCCCGAAACGAACAAGGGGCCGTTCCGATGAACAAGGAGCTGCAGCCCGGGCCCGCCAACACAAACGACAGCGGCCAGATGCACGTGGGAAGGCGACCAGCAACAGCGCTCGCCATTCCTACGGCCCCCCAACCGCACGTGACCACGGCCGCCGAGCTGTCGGGTGGAGCCGCTGGCGAGATCCGTCGAATCCGCGGCGGGCTGGCGGGTGGCTCTCGTACCGTCGGGTCAGGTCAGGCTGGTGGAGGGACGTGGGGAGCGGGTATGAAGATCGGCATCATCGGGTCCGGGCACATCGGTGGCACGCTCACCCGGCGGCTGAGCGCTCTCGGGCACGACGTCACCGTCGCCAACTCCCGGGGCCCGCAGACCCTCGCCGAGCTGGCTCAGGAGACCGGGGCGACGGCCAGCACCGTCGAGCAGGCGGCCCAGGGCGCGGACGTGGTGGTCGTGGCGGTGCCACTGAAGGCCGTACCGGAGCTGCCGGCCGACGCGTTCGCCGGCACGGTGGTGGTCGACGCGGACAACTACTACCCCGAGCGGGACGGGAACATCGCCGAGCTTCAGGACCGCAGCGTCTCGTCCAGCCGGTGGACCGCCGACCACCTTCAGGGCGCCCGGGTGGTGAAGGCGTTCAACACGATCATGGCCCAGCACCTGATGGAGAACGGCCGCCCGGCCGGCCAGGCGGGTCGGATCGCGCTACCGGTGGCCGGCGACGACGCCGAGGCGAAGCGGATGGTGATGGAGTTGGTGGACGCCCTGGGCTTCGACCCCGTCGACGGCGGATCGCTGGACGAGAGCTGGCGGCAGCAGCCCGGCACCCCCGTCTACGGCGCCGACCTGGACGCGGACGGCGTACGACAGGGTCTGGCGCAGGCGCGGCCCTGAGCGCGTACGAAACCAGACTGCCCCGCCGGCGACGAAGCCGGCGGGGCAGTTGTCAGCGTGCGCCCGGCGGGCGTCAGGAGGGTTCGGCGCCGCAGATGTAGCGGGGCTCCGCGTCGTAGCGCCAGGTGAACTTCTCCCGCTTGACCACCTTGCCGTCCTTGCGGATCACCCGGTACGCGTCCTGGGTGAAGCCGTCGATGCCGTTCGCCGGGATGCAGGACGGCCCCGGCTTCAGGTAGATGGTCTTCGGCTTGGTGATGTTGCGGCGTGGGCTGTACTCGGTCTTCACGCTGTCGTAGATCTTGGTGCTCCAGATCGACACGGTGATCGAGCTGGACGTGTACGAGGTGTCGATGAGCACCCCGTACGGGGTGTTGTTGCGGAACTTGAAGTCCAGGTCGGGCCAGAAGATCGTCGACTCGATGACCGCCGGGTACCGGCTGAACCAGTAGGAGTGCGGCTTGTGCTCGACGTCCTCCAGGCCGGCGTAGTAGGTGGCGTTGAAGAGCGTGGTGGTGAACTGCGAGGTGCCGCCGCCCACGCCGGGCACCAGCTTGCCGTCGAGGATGACCGGGGCGTCCCGGTAGCCCTGGGCGTAGCCGCGCTCGCCGGTGTGGCCGTTGAGCGAGAACGTCTCGCCCGGCAGCACCACTGTGCCGTCCACGTCCTTGGCGATGGTGACGATGTTCTGGCTGCGCGGCGAGGAGAGGCCACCGGTGAACCGGGTGGTGAGGGAGGAGACCTTCTCCTTGATCCCCAGCTCGGCCACCTTCGCCGCGGTCAGCTCCGGCTCGGCCGGCTTCAGCTCGCCGGTGACCTCCCGGCCGTCCGCCTTCGGCAGGACCGCCAGCAGGTCGCGGGCTAGCGCCGCGCTGTCCAGCTGCTGGCCGGGCCGGCCGTTGTCGACCACCTTCGGCTTGCCGCCGGAGATCGCCATCCGGGCGTCCTTCGGCGGCACCTCGATCTTCGTCAGGTCGTCGCCCAGCGCCGCGCGCAGCCGCTTCACGTCCACCTGCGGGGTCAACGCGCCGGCCTTGTCCGCCGTGAAGCGCAGGCTTTTCGCGATCGCCTTCGGGCCGATGGTGACCGAGCCCTTGTCGGTGCTGAGCTTCACCGGCGCGGCCACGGCCGGCTTCGCCAGCTCGGCGACCATCCGGTCGACCTCCTCGGCGGTGGTCGCCGGGTGCGTCTCGACCAGCGGCACGGTGACCGGCTGCCCGCTCAGCCACCCCTCGCGCACCGCCTGGGCGGAGCGTTCCGGGTCGAGCGACAGGCTCGGCTTCGGGTGGACCGCCTTCGGGGTGGTGCCGGAGAAGGTGATCGCCGGCATGGTCATCTTCCGGCCCTGGTCGCCGACGACCTTCGCGAGCGCGGCGTCGAGCCGGGCGATGTCGACAGTGACCACCGGCGGGACGCTGCGGTTGCCGACCAGCCGGTCGACCGCGTGCGCCCGCGCCTCGGCCGCCGCCGCCACGGTGGCGTCCACGTCGACCGCGAGGCCGACCTCGGCCGGGTTGAGCTCGGCGGTCCGCTCGCCCACCCGTACCGGCACCGGGGCGGCGAGCTCGGCCGCGCGGCGGTCCAGCTCGGCCCGGAGCTCCCGGGCCGCGTCCGCCCGGCTCCGACCGCCCAGCTCGGCGCCGAGCACCGTGGTGCCGCGCGGAACGTCCCCGGCGTACGCGTAGGCGCCCACGCCGCCGACCGAGGCCAGCACCGCGGCGGTGACCCCGCCGGCGAGCAGCATCCGGACCCGTCGCCGCCGCGCTCCCCCGCCGGCCGGGCCGGCGGCCTCCGATTCGTCACCGGGCCAGCTGACCGCGGTGACCTGGACGGTGGGCCGGTCGTCGGCAGGTGGAACTTTCTCGCCGTACAGCGTCACAGCAACCTCGATCGGGACATACCACACGGGGGCCGTCGCCCCGGGAGACACCTACGGTAGCCAACGCTCGGGCGGTCGGGGAGTCTGCGCCCCGCGCCCGCCGGCACCGCGTGTCGCCCGGCGTGTCGCGGGGCCGGGCCGGTGCGTCGACCCAGCCGGGCGCATGGCACGGTATGGGCATGCGAGCGGACGACGTGGTCCTGGCGTACGGCGGTGGCTGGCTGGACCGGGCGGGGCCGCTACGCGCCGACCCGGACCGGATCACCGCTCTGCTGACCGACCCGCGCACCGCCGTGCTGCCGCTGTGGCGGGACCGCTGCCTGGTCACCTCCGGAGAGACCCTGGTGCGGCTGGCCGCCGACCGGGCCGCGGAGGCGCTCGCCGCCGCCGACGAGACGGTCTTCCTCGGCCTGGACGGCGACACCGCGATCTTCGCCGTGGACCTGTCCGGGCAGCCGGAGACGGAGGCGGTCCGGCTGGCCGGTGCGGCGACGGCGGTGGACGTGCGGGCGCTGGTCGGCCGGCTCGGCCCGGCCGAGGCGTCCGTGCAGGCGTACGCGCGCGGCCTGCTGCACTGGCACCGGCAGCAGCGTTACTGCGGCAGCTGCGGTGCGCCGACCACGCCCCGCGACGGCGGACACGTCCGCTCCTGCGCCGGCGCCGACTGCGGGCGGCTGCTCTTCCCCCGGATCGAGCCGGCGATCATCGTGCTGGTCGAGGCGCCCGGCGCCCCCGACCGCTGCCTGCTGGCACGGCACCGGGGCGCGCCCGAGGGGTCGTACTCGACGCTCGCCGGGTTCGTCGAGGTGGGCGAGAGCCTGGAGGACGCGGTCCGGCGGGAGATGGCCGAGGAGGCCGGGGTGACGGTGACCGACCTGGCGTACCAGGGTTCGCAGGCGTGGCCCTTCCCGGCCGGGCTGATGGTCGGCTTCCGGGCCACCGCCGCCACGGAGGAGGTGCGGGTGGACGGGGAGGAGCTGGTGGAGGCGCGCTGGTTCACCCGGGACGAGCTGCGGGCGCGGGAGGCCGCCGGCCGGCCGCTCGGCCGCCCCGACTCGATCGACCGCCACCTGCTCGGCTCCTGGCTGGCCGCCGGCGCCTGAGTCGCCCCACCGAGGTCAGCGGCGGCCGGGACGGAAGGCCAGCCAGGCCATCACGGCCGCGGTCACCCCGGCGGTGACCAGTGCGGTGGTGAGCACCCCCGCCACCGTGCGGGGGGCGACCAGCAGGGCCGCTGCGGCCAGGCCGGCGGTGGCCACCCAGAGCGGCGCGGCCGGCCACCGCCCGCCCGCCGCCACCCGGTCGTTCACCAGCATGAACACCACGGCGTAGAGGGCGCCGGTGGCGGCGAAGAGCGGCGCCTCGCCGGCCAGGTGCAGGTAGTCCGCGCCGCCGGCCAGGCGGAACGCCAGGTCGCCGGCGACCGCGGCGGCGGTCACCAGCGCCGCTCCGCAGGCCAGGATGACCGCGAGCGCCAGCGCCCGGGCGCGCCGGTCGCCGCGGGCCAGCCGCGGCAGCACCAGCACGGTGACCACCTGCGGCGCCCAGAGCGCTCCCTTGGTGAGCACCGCGCCGACCGCGTACCCGCCGGAGCCGTCCGGGGGCAGCAGTTGGCGGGCGAGGATCAGGTCGGCGTACGAGATGACGAGCATGGCCAGGCTGGCCCCGCACGCGGTCAACACGTGCTGGCCGGTCAGGCTCGCGTCCCCCGCCGGGCCGCTGGCCGCGGCTCCAAGCGTGGCACCGGTGCCGGGCGCAGCACCGGTGGCGGGCGCAGCACCGGTGGCCGGCCGGGCGAGGCGGGCCAGCAGCGGCAGCACGAGGAAGCCGGTGATCGTGCCGAACAGCAGCGCCCCGACCGGGCCCCGGCCGAGGACGAGCCCGACGACCAGCCCGCCGTACCGGCCGGCGGCGAGCACGGACATCGCCCCGGCGAGCCGCAGGAAGCGTTGGTCGCCTTGAAGCTCGCCGAGCCAGCGGCCGGCCAGCACGGTGGCGAAGGTGCTCGCGGCGAGCAGCAGGGTCAGCGCCACCGGGAGCCGCAGCGCCACGCCGAGCACCGGCGCCGCCGCGAGGGTCACCACGGCGCTGACCGCGGCGGTCCGCAGCCCCAGCCGCGCCGTGCCGCTGGCGCCCCACCGCGCCCGGTGCGCCGCCACCGCGATCTGCAGGCCGAACCCGGGCACCGCCGCGATGGCGCCGAGCGCCAGCACGGTGGCCAGTGCGCCCAGGTCACCGGCGGTCAACCGGCGGGCGCCGAACACCGGCACCAGGTACGCCAGCGCGTTGGTCAGCATGGTGGCGGCGGTGACGGCGACGCCCGCCGCGCCGAGCCGGGCCGCGCCGGCGTCCCTGCCCGTGGTCTGAGTCATGCCACCCCACGTCACCGCGCTGCTGTCCGGCGCGGGACCGTGCGCGTCGCGGCCGGGGATCCGTCGGGTTGCGGTCCCGACCGGGGGAGACGGTACCGCTCAACCGACCGGCTCGACAGCCCCGCACCCTCGACCCCTGCCCGAACGACCGCCGAGCGTCTAGTGTGCTGGCCCATGGCGTCGACGAACCTGGCCCCGGCAGCGACCTCCGGACTGGCCGCACGGCTACCGGAGCGGGCCGTCGGGGCCGCGATCCGCCGGGTCTACCCCAGGGTCGAGCCGGAGCTGGCCCGGCTCGCCGAGTTCGTTCCGCGCGGCGGCACCGCCGTCGACGTCGGCGCCTGGTACGGGCCCTGGACCGCACGCCTGCTGCGCCGCGCCGACCGGGTGGTCTCGGTGGAGCCCACCCCGCCGTTGGCCCGGCAGCTACGCGCCGCGTTCCCCACGGTCGAGGTGGTCGAGGCCGCGGTGTCGGACCACAACGGGAGCGCCGCGCTCTACCTAC
The DNA here is from genome assembly GCF_003176715.1 of Micromonospora sp. S4605. Taxonomy (NCBI): domain Bacteria; kingdom Bacillati; phylum Actinomycetota; class Actinomycetes; order Micromonosporales; family Micromonosporaceae; genus Micromonospora; species Micromonospora sp. S4605. Next base: position 21,269 of record NZ_QGSW01000037.1, on the reverse strand, counting down.
CCGCCGGTGGGGCGATCGTCGGCACCTCCTCGCTGGAGGACCCGGAACAGGGCGAGCCCTTGGCGGTCCGGCGGATCACCCTGGACTCGCTCGGCCTCACCGATGTGCGCTTCGTCAAGCTGGACATCGAGGGGCACGAGCTGCCGGCGCTGCGGGGCGCGGTGGAGACGGTCCGCCGGGACCGTCCGGTGTTGCTGATCGAGGTGGAGGAGCGGATCCAGCCGGTCCAACCGCTGCTTAAGTTGCTCACCGGGTGGGGCTACCGGGGCTATGTGCTCCCGGGGCGCGCATGGGTGCCGCTGGCCGACTTCGACCTGGGCGGGCACCAGCGGCAGAACATCGCCCGGGTCGGCCAGAGCTTTGCCCGGCGGGTGCTGTGGCCACGGCCGCGCTACGTCAACTCGGTGCTGTTCCGTCCGGAATGACCGGCACGCTCACTGCTGCGGGGTCGGGGTGCCGACCGCCACCTCGTTGGTGCAGAGGGTGACCCCGTAGCCGTTGACGGTCAGCTCGACGGCGTCCCCACCTCCGGTGAACTCGAAGAAGTACTGGTGCAGTCCCTGCCGCACCGGGAACTCCCGGGTGGCGGAGCCGAGGCGGAAGGTTGCCGTCGTGTCGGCGGAGCTGAGGTAACCGATCCGGACCACCCAGAACCAGTCGTCCCGGGGTGCCGTGAGTGGCATGCGAACGGTCCGCCCGCCGGTGATCTTGTATCCGCAACCGTCTTCCGGGCCGGGCACCACGGCGGGACCGTCGACGCTGACCGGCACGATCCGTCCGCTGGCGTCGAAGAGGGACGGGGCCTCGGCCTCGGTGACGAAGACCGGGGCGTCCCCCATGGCCTGGAAGAACTTGGACTGCCGGTTGTAGGGCGCGGAGAGCGCGGGCACCACCTCCGGCGGAACGGGCCGGTCGAAGAAGACCGTGTCGGGTGGCGCGGCGGCGAGCTCAACCCGCGCGGTCTCCAGGTAGACCTTGCCGCTCTTGACCGCCCACTCGTCGCCGAACCGGGCGGTGGTCCAGGCCGCTCCGAGTCCGCCGGCCAGCACCACGATGGTGAGCACCGTGCTCACGGTCTCCCGGTGCCGGGCGAGCTGCGCCCGTAGCGAATCCCCGTCCCCGGCCGCCGGGTACCGCTGGATGGCCGGTTCGGTGCCCCCCGACGTGGCCGCCGTAGGGCCGACCGGGCCGACCGGGCCGACCGGCCCGGGTGTCGTCGACGTCGGCGTGGCGGGTGGAGTGGCGAACGGGCGACCCGGCTGGGTCACCTCGTCGTCGGCCGCTTCCGCGTGGATGACGCCGCCGTGCCGATGCGTGGCCGGCTGGTCGAGCCCGGCGGTGCCGGCGGGTGGAGCCATGGCCGCCCGGGCGGCGGCCGGATCCGCCTCGGTCAGTTCGGGATCGCGGGCCGCGTCCCCCGGCGTGGTCGGACCGTCCGCGGTCGAGGGCGTGGGGGTGGCCAGCCCCAGGAGGGCGACTCCGAGGCAGAGCGCCGCCACCACGACCACGTCGCTGACGTACCGCGGCACCGCTCCGGCCACGTCGCTGTAGATCGAGCCGAGCCGGGTCGCGCCCAGCATCGCGGTGACCAGGGTCAGGTAGGCCGCGAGCAGTACCCAGGCCCGTCCGGCCGTCCGGCGCAGGCGCACGGTCACCACGACCAGGGTCAGGAACACCGCCCACGCGAGCCAGCGCGCCAGCTCGGGTGGAGCGGTCACCGGAGCGCCGTCACCCGCCGGCAACCACCGCCACGGCCCGCCGAGCAGCCCGGGAACGACCGTGGAGCCGAGCAGTTGGCCCAGGAACGACAGCACCTCGGTCAGCGAGTCGGGCCGCCGGAGCGAGGACTCCGCGCGCGACAGGTACAGCGCCAGGAAACCCAGCGACAGGGCGGTGAGCATGGCCCAGGACGGCCAGTACCGGCGCACCGTGGTGAGGACCGCGCGCACCGGCGGGCCGCCGACGAGCAGGCATGCGGTGGCGAGGAAGACCAGCGGCACCACCAGCAGCGCCTTCTCGAAGAAGAGCAGCCCGAACAGCACGGCGGCGGCCAGGCTGAGCAGGTGCCGCCGACGGCCGGTGCGGACGTACCGGACCTGGGCGCCGACGGCGAGCACCATGGCGATCTGCATCGGCAGCATGTTGACGCCGACGGCCCACCACGAGGTGGCCTCCAGGGTCAGCGGGCTGAACAGGAAGACCGCGAGCGGGATGAGCATCGCCCAGCCGGGCCGCACCAGGGTGCGGAGCAGCCGGAAGAAGGACACCGCGAGGACCGTCTGAGCGGCGGCCAGCAGCAGCACGTACGGCCAGTAGGCGACGCCCACCGCCCGGGTGACCAACCAGGTGCTGAGCAGGGCCGCCGGCATGAAGTGGTTGTTGTAGAGGGTGAGCAGGAAGTCCGGCGTCAGGTCGGCCTCCGACGCCCGGGAGATCAGCACCCAGTCGTCGACCGCCAGGTGGCCCCGCGACGCCAACTGCGCCCGCCACACCAGGCTGACCAGGACCATCACGACGCCGACGGCGCGCACCGGGTCGGCGCGTACCCAGCCGCCGAGCCAGCCGGTCTCGTCTCGCGTCTGATCCACCTCGGGTCCGGTCGATGCCATGGCGGGAAGACTGCCACACCGGTGACCGGTGGTCCCATCAGGTCAACGGATGGTTCGCCGCTGGTCCGCGTACAGTGTCGCCACCAGCGCGGCGGGCCGGTCGCGCCCGGCAGTGGTGAGGTCGACGGATGCGCGAACGGCTGGTGCCGCACACGGTCGCCGCCGCCGTCACGGCGGTGGTGCTCGCACCGCTGGCGCTCCCCGGCTACCTGCTCCGCTACGACATGGTCTTCGTGCCCCGGCAGCCGCTGGGCTGGGAGGTGATCGCCCCGGCCTCGGCGCTGCCCCGGGCGGTGCCGCAGGACGCGGTGGTGGCGCTGGCCAGCCAGCTGGTGCCGGGCTGGCTGCTGCAACGGCTGGTGCTGGTGGCGATCCTGTACCTGGCCGCGCTGGGCGCCGCCCGTCTGGTGCCGACCGAGCGGGTCGGGGTACGGGTGGTGGCCGCGCTCGGGTACGCCTGGACGCCGTACCTGGCCGAGCGGCTGCTCATCGGGCAGTGGGGGCTGCTGGTCGCGTACGCGGCGCTGCCCTGGCTGGTGCGGGCGGCGCTCGGGGTGCGGGCGGGCCGGCCGGGGTCGCTGCCCCGGCTGCTGCTCGCCGCGGCGGCTTCCGCGATCACCCCCACCGGCGGGCTGCTCGCCCTGGTGGTGATCGCGGTGCTGGTGCCGGGCCGGTACCCGCGGGCGGCCCGGTCGGCGGCGCTCGCAGTGGGCGCGACGCTGCTGCTGAACGCGCCGTGGCTGGTGGCCGGGCTGGTCAGCGCGGGGACCGGCCGGTCCGACCCGGCCGGGGTGGCGGCGTTCGCCGCCCGGGCGGAGAACTGGGCCGGCCCGCTGGTCGCGCTCGCCGGCACCGGTGGCAGCTGGAACGCGCAGACCACCCCCGCCTCCCGGGCCGGGGTGCTGGTGCCGCTGGCGACCGTGCTGCTGCTGGCGGTCGCCGGGTACGGCGTACCGCTGCTGCGGCGGCGCTGGCCGCCGGCGATCGTCGGTCGGTTCGGCCTGCTCGCGGCCGGTTCCTGGCTGGCGGCGGCGGCCGGCGCGCTGCCCGGCGGCCCGGCCGTGCTCGGCTGGCTGGTCGCCGCGGTGCCCGGGGCGGGCCTGGTCCGGGACGGTCAGAAGCTGCTGATGCCCTACGCGCTCGCCCTGACGGTGGCCGTGGCGCTCGGCGCGGAGCGGCTCGCCGACCGGCTGGCCGCCCGGTACGGGTCGGTCACCGGGCGGGTGCTGCTGGTCGGCGCGGCGCTGCTGCCGGTGGCGCTCCTGCCCGATCTGGCGGTCGGCGCGGCGGGCCGGCTGCGCCCGGTGAGCTGGCCGGCGGACTGGGCGGCGGTGGCACGGCTGGTCGACCAGCGGCCGGGCGAGGTGATCTCGCTGCCGTTCCAGGAGTACCAGCGCTACGGCTGGAACCGCGGTCAGGTGGTGATCGATCCGGCCCCGCGCTACCTGGCCGCGCCGGTGCTGATCGACGACACGCTGCGGGTGGGCGGTCTGGCGGTCGCCGGCGAGGACCCGCGGGCGGCCCGGGTGCGGGAGCTGCTGGCCACCGGTACGCCGCTGGCGGCGGCCAACCCGCGCTGGGTGCTGGTGCAGCGGGCGGCCGGCCCGCCCCCGCCCGCGGCGGCGCTGGCCGGGCTCCGGGTCGTCCACGACGGGCCGGAGCTGACCCTCTACGAGAACCCGGCCTGGTCGGCGCCGGCGCCACCGGCGCGCCCCGGGCCGGTCGGGATCGCCCACCTGCTGGCCGGAATGGTGGTGATCGGCATCGGTTGTTCGGGCGCTGCGCGGGTGGGCTACCGCGTGGTAGCGTCCCGGCACGCGAGTCCCGCGGAAGGAGAAGGTGGATGAGGAACCTGCCCGCGTTCGTCGCCGTCGGGGTACTCGGGGTCGTGCTCGGCCTGCTCGGGAGTGTCGGCCTGGCGAGCGTGCTCAGCACGTCCGCCGACGAGGCCGTCACCAGCGTCAGCGAGCAGAGCGCCGAGCCTTCGCTGTACGGCACGCGCTGACGAACGACGACGAGGGGCGCCCGCGTCAGGCGGGCGCCCCTCGTTTCGTCGTGTCGATCAGGCGGGTCGGTCCGTCGCCCGGGCCACCAGCTGCGCGAAGCGTGCCCCGGTCGCCTCCCAGGTGAACCGGGCGGCGTGCGCGAGCGCGGCCTCGCCCATCGCCTTGCGCCGTACGTCGTCGCCGAGCAGCTCGCGTACCTGGGCGGTGAACTCCGCCTCGTCGTCGACGAGCAGGCCGGTCTCGTTGTCCACCATCGCCTCGGCGACCCCGCCGGCGTAGCGGAAGGCCACCGTCGGGGTGCTGCAGGCGGCGGCCTCGACGATGGTCAGCCCCCAGCCCTCCTTGAGCGAGGGGGTGAGCGCGAGCCAGGCGGAGGAGAGCGCGGCGTGCTTCTCCTCCTCGCTGATGAAGCCGGTGAACCGGACGTGCCGGGTGATGCCGAGCGATTCGCACAGCTCCCGCAGCGGCTTCTCCCACCACCCCTGGCCGGCCACCACCAGTTCCAGCTCGGGCAGCTCGCCGACCAGTTCGGCGACGGTCCGCAGGGCGATCTCCACCCGCTTGTGCGGCACCAGCCGGCCGAGCACCAGCAGGGACGGGTGGGGGGTGCGGGGCAGCGGCGGGCCGGTCACCGGCGGCGTGCCGTTGGGCACCACGTCGATCCGCTCGGCGGCCACCCCCAGCTCGGCCAGCTCCGCCCGGCTCGCCTCCGAGACGGTGACGTAGCGGCAGCGCCGGTAGAGCCGGACCGCCAGCCACGACTCGATCCACCAGCCCAGCCGGGCCATCACCGGGCCGAACACCACCGGCCACTGCTCGCGGTGCACGTGGTGCACCAGCGCGACCACCGGCCGGCCGGCGTAGAGCGGGGCGAAGAACGGCACCCCGTTGCAGACGTCGACGACCAGGTCGGGCCGGCCGAGCCCGCGCCGGCCGAGCGGGCCGAAGCCGAACCGGCCGGCGAGGTAGGTCAGCGCGGCCCGGGCGTAGACGGTGTGCCGGCCGCCGCGCCGCAGCACCCGTACGCCCCCGGCGGTGGTGCCGCTCAGGCCGGCGTTGGCGTGCGCGGCGCAGAGCAGGGTCACCCGGTGGCCGGCGGCGACCAGTTCGGCCGCGATCCGCTCGATGTAGACCTCGGAGCCGCCGCCTTCCGGGTTCGTCGTGTCGCGCCAGTTGAGGAACAGGACGTGGCGTGAGGGGGTGCCGGAGTGGTCCACGCTGCTCCTACCGGTGAGTAAGTGAGCACGATCGCGCCACCCTAGGGCGGCCCGGCCCGGTCGCGCAATGGGTGGTGACGGCGGCGAAGATCCAATGACCGCCCGTCGTTCGGGGGTTTGCCGGCGGCCGAAAACCTTGGCAGGGTGTGCAGCGCCACTGCGTGTGGCGGTTGGGCGCCCCGATCGAGCCCCCCGCCGGCGCGACGACAATTCGACCGCTACCGGATACCCCGGTGGGTGACGAGGAGGTGACCGGCGGTGCTGCGCGACGGTTCCGCGCCGGTGCGCTACCTCTCCAGCCGACCGCCGGTGGTGCTGCTGAGCGCGGCGCTGGCGCTGCTGCTGGCGGGCTGGGCGGCGGTGGCGTACGTGCGGGCGGACCGGGGCGTGCCGGAGTGCGCCGAGCCGGTCCGGCTGCGGGTGGCCGCCGCGCCGGTGATCGCGCCGGCCCTGGACCGGATCGTCCGGGCCAGCGTCGGCCGACAGCCCTGCGTCTCCATCGTCGTCGAGGCGCGGGAGTCCGCCGCGGTGGCCGGGGAACTCGCCAACGCCGTGGACGTCGCCGACGCGTGGCTGCCGGAGTCCACGTTCTGGCTGCGTCGGGCGCGGGCCGGCGGCGGCTTCGAGGTGCCGGCGACCGGCACCTCGGTGGCCAGCACCCCGGTGGTGCTGGCGGTCACCGAGCCGGCCGCCCGCCGGTTGGGCTGGCCGGCGAAGCCGCTCACCTGGGCGTCCCTGATCGGCCCGAAGGTCCGGAAGACCTCGGTGGCGGTGCCCGACCCGGCGGCCGACCCGGCCGGCGTGGCCGCGCTGCTGGGGGTCCGCGCGCTGGCCGCCGACGAACCGGAGCCGGCGGCGGCGGTGGCGGCGACGCTGCGGCGGTTGGCCGGTCGCACCTTCGAGGCCGGCGACGGCGGGGGCGGGCTGGTGCCCGGGTCGGGCCTGCCGGGCCGGACGGACGCGGTCGCGGCCACCGAGCAGGCGGTGCTGGAGCACAACGCGCTGGCCGGTGCGGACAAGCTGGTCGCCGCGTACCCCGAGGTGGGCGTGCCGTCGCTCGACCTGCCGTACGCGGTGCTGCCGGCCGCCCGCGGCCACGTGCGGGAGGCCGCCGCGGACTTCCTCGCCAACCTGCTCACGGTCGAGTCCCGCGACGCGCTCACCGGGTTCGGTTTCCGGACCGCTGCCGGATTCCCGCCGGCCATGCCGGACGACGGCCGGCTGCGGGTGCAGGAGCGGCGGCCGGTCCCGCTGCCCGCCGAGGAGACGGTCACCGAGCTGCTCACCGGCTGGAGCGGGGTGCAGCGCAGTGCCCGGATCCTCACCGTGCTGGACATCTCCGGCTCGATGGCCGCGCCGGTGCCGGGCACCGGCGAGACCCGGCTCGACGCCACCGTCAAGACCGCCCGCGAGGGCTCCGGCCTGCTGCTGGACAGCAGCGAACTCGGGATCTGGGTCTTTTCCACGAAGGTGGACGGCGACCGGGACTACCGGGAGATCCTGCCGGTGGCGCCACTGCGCCGGGCGCACCGGGAGCGGCTGGCCGAGCAGCTGGGCGCGGTCCGGGTGAAGCCGCAGGGCGGGACCGGGCTGTACGACACCACCCTGGCCGCGTACCGGGAGGCGCGGCAGCACTGGACGCCCGGCCGGATCAACCTGGTGCTGGTCATGACCGACGGCCAGAACGAGGACGAGGAGAGCATCGGCCGGGCGAAGTTCCTCGCCGAGCTGGCCCGGCTGCAGGATCCGCGCCGCCCGCTGCCGATCGTCTTCATCGGCCTCGGCAAGGACGTCGACCCGGACGAGCTGACCGCCATCGCGGACGCCACCGGCGGGCGGGTGTTCCGCGCCGAGCAGCCCAGCGGCATCCGGCAGATCTTCTTCTCCGCGCTCGCCGACCTCAGCTGCCTGCCCCCGGAGTGCCGTCGATGATCCGGCCGCAGCTTCCCCGGCCGGTGCGGGCGGCACCCGGCACCGTGCTGTCCGTGGTGCTGCTCACCGCGATCGCCTTCGTCCAGCGGCCCGGCCAGGTCACCTTCGACACCAAGCTGGACCTGGCCGCCAACCCGCTGCACTTCATGGCCCGGGCGCTGCACCTGTGGAACCCGGAGGCGACCTCCGGTGAGCTGCAGAACCAGGCGTACGGATACCTCTTCCCGATGGGCCCGTTCTTCGCCGCGGGCCAGCTGCTGCACGTACCGCCGTGGGTCACGCAGCGGCTGTGGACCGCGCTGGTGCTGGTCGCGGCGTTCTACGGGCTGCTCCAGGTGGCCCGGGCGCTGCGGATCGGCACCGAACCGACCCGGTACGCGGCCGCGCTCGGCTACGCGCTCGCGCCGCGGATGCTCACCGAGGTCGGCGCGCTCTCCTCGGAGACCCTCGCCGCGGCGATGCTGCCCTGGGTGCTGCTGCCGCTGGTGCTGGTGCGCCGGATCGGCTCCCCGCGCCGGGCCGCCGCGCTCTCGGCGCTGGCCGTGCTCGGCATGGGCGGGATCAACGCGGCGGTGGTGCTGCTGGCCCTGCTGCTGCCCGGCATCTGGCTGCTCACCCGCCGGTGGAACCGCGAGCACCTGCGGCTGGTTGGCTGGTGGTGCCTCTGCGTCGTCGGGGTCTGCCTCTGGTGGATCGTGCCGCTGCTGCTGCTCGGCGAGTACAGCCTGCCGTTCCTGGACTACATCGAGTCGTCCACCACGACCACCGCGGTGGCCTCGCTCTTCCAGGCCGTCCGGGGCACCAACCAGTGGGTGGCGTACATCGTCCAGGGCGACCCGTGGTGGCCGGCCGGCTGGCTGCTGATCGACAACCCGGTGCTGATGACGCTCACCGCGGTGGTGGCGCTCGTCGGCCTGGCCGGACTCGCCGGCAACCTGCTGCCCGAGCGGCGCTTCCTGGTGCTCGGCTTCCTGGCCGGGCTGACCCTGCTCACCATGGGTTACGTCGGCAGCCTGGACAGCCCGCTCTCCGGGCCGGTCCGGGAACTGCTGGACGGCCCGCTGGCGCCGTTCCGCAACGTGCACAAGCTGGACCCGGTGCTGCGGTTGCCGCTGATGCTCGGCTTCGCGCACGGCGTCGACGCGGTGGTCACCCGGCTGCACAGCGCCGTCGCCCGCCGCCGCCCCGGCCTCCGGCTGCGCCCGCTGGTGTTCGTACCGGTGCTGCTGCTGGTCCTGGGCGCGGCCGCGCCCGCCTGGCTGGGCCAGCTGCGGCCCGGGCCGGGCTGGTCGGACCTGCCACCGCACTGGCGGTCGGCGGCGACCTGGCTCGCCGACCGGGACGCGCTGGCCCGCACGCTGATGGTGCCCGGTTCCGGCTTCGGCCAGTACGAGTGGGGACGCACGGTCGACGAGCCGCTCCAGGCCCTCGCCGGGGCGCCGTGGGCGGTCCGGCACCAGATCCCGCTCGGCTCGGCCGGCAACACCCGGATGATGGACACCGTCGAGAGCGTGCTGGCCGGCGGCCGGGGATCGGCCGGGCTGGCCGACTTCCTGGCCCGCTCCGGTTTCCGGCACGTGCTGCTCCGCAACGACGTGGACCGCACCCAGGTGGACGCGCCGCCGGTGGCGCTGCTCCGCCGGGCGCTGGCCGACTCGCCGGGCATTGCCCGGGTGGCCACCTTCGGCAGCACCACCCGGTTCGGGGTGACGCCGGGCAGCCCGGTGGACGACGGCACCACCGCGCTGCCGGCGGTCGAGGTGTACGAGGTGCAACGCCCGGTGTCGGCCGCCTCGGCGGTGCTCACCGACGACGTGCCGACGGTCAGCGGCGGGCCCGAGTCGCTGCTGCCCCTGCTGGAGCAGGGGCTGGTCGAGCGGGACCGGCCGGTGGTGCTGGCCGGGGACAGGCCGGACGGCGGGGACGACGGCGACTCGGTCGTGGGTGGGGAGTGGATCGTCACCGACGGGCTGCGCCGCCGGGAACGCGACATCGGCCGGGTGCGGGACAACCTCAGCCAGACGCTGACCGCGACCGAGGCCGGCCGGCAGGGTCGGGTCGCCCTCGACCTGCTGCCGTTCGCCGGCCGGCGGCACCAGACCGTCGCCACCTACCAGGGCGTACGCGAGGTCACCGCGTCCAGCGCGACCAGCTTCGTGGACAACCTCGGGCCCGCGGACCCGTCGCACCTGCCGTTCGCCGCGGTGGACGGGGAGTACGCCACCGCCTGGCACTCGGCACCGCTGGCCGGGCCGGTCGGGCAGTGGCTCCAGGTGGACCTGGACACCCCGCGCGAGGTCGACCGGGTGTCGCTGGCGTTCGTCGACGACCTCGGGGTGGGTTGGCCGGTGACCCGGTTCCGGATCACCACCGACCGGGGCTCGGTGGAGCACGAGGTGGCCCAGACGCTCGGTGCCCACCCGTACTACACGCTGCCCGGGTCGACCAGCCGGGTCCGGGTGACGGTGCTGGCCGTGGCGGGGCAGCGGCTCGACGGCGGGGTCGGCATCCGGGAACTGAGCATCCCCGGCACCACCGCGCGCCGGGCGCTGCGCGCGCCGACCGACCTGCCGGACGGTTTCGTCGGCCCGGTGTCCTGGTCGTTCAGCCGCGGCTCGGGTGACCGGCCCGCCTGCTACCCGGTCTCCGCCGACGCCGGCTCGGACGCGGGCACCGGCGGCGGCACCGGCACCCGGCCGGCCGGCTCGGTGGTCCGGTGCGACCGGTTCCTGGCCCGCGCCGGGGAGGAGCCGCTCGGCATCGACCGGCTCTTCCGCAGCCCGGCGGCCGGCAGCTACCGGCTCGCCCTCACCGCCGTGCCGCGTCCCGGCGGGCAGTTGACCCTGGCCGACGTGCCGGTGACGGCGGCCACCTCGTCGTACCTGACCGGCGATCCGGCGGTGGCCGGGTACGCCGCGGTGGACGGCGACCCGGGCACCGCGTGGCTGGCCGACATCGGGGACCTGAGCCCCACCCTGCGGCTGCGCTGGTCGGGGCAGCGGAGGATCGGCGAGCTGCGGCTGACCACCGCCGAGGTGCCGGTCGGCTCGCCACCCACCCGGGTGGAGGTGCGTACCCCGGGCCGGAGCCTGGAACTGCCGGTGGGCGCGGACGGCACGGTCCGCTTCCCCGCCGTCCGGACGGACCGGATCGAGATCGTGGTGCGGGAGACGGCCGGCCGGATCGCCGACCGGCGGGGCAACGGCTGGACGGCCACCGCGGGCATCGCCGAGGTGGAGATCCCGGCCCTGGCGGAGCTGCTCCGCCCGCTCGCCGGTGACACCCCCGTCGTCGAGCCGTGCGGCAAGGGCCCCACCGTCGAGCTGGCCGGATTCCGCTACGACACCGAGGTCCGCACCACCCTCGCGGACGTACTGGCCGGCCGGCCGGTGCCGGTCACCGTCTGCGGCGCCACCGGTGCGGCCGTCGATTTGCCGGCCGGCGGCCACCGGCTGGCGACCACGCCGTCGGCCGGCTTCCTCGTGCAGGACGCCACGCTGCGGCCGGCCGCCACCGCCGCTGCCGCGCCCCGGCACCGCGAGGTGACAGTGCTCGACTGGAACCCCACCGACCGCCGGGTCCGGATCGCCGCGGGCGGTGAGGCGTTGCTGGTGGTGCCGGAGAACGCGAACGCCGGCTGGCGGGCCGCCGTGGACGGCCGGCCGCTGACCGTCACCCGGGTGGACGGCTGGCAACAGGCATGGCTGCTGCCGGCCGGGGAGGGCGTCGAGGTGAGCCTGACCTTCACGCCGGACCGCACGTACCGGACCGGGCTGGGCGTCGGTGCGCTCACCGCGCTGGCGGTGCTGCTGCTCGCGGCCGTGCCGGTCCGGCGGCGTGCCACGCCCGGCGCGGGGGTGCCGGCGGAGGGCCCGGCCTGGCTGATCGGCGTGACGCTGGTGGTGCTGCTCGCCGCGTTGGGCGGGGTGCTGCCGGTGGCGATCGTGCTGGCCGCGATGCTGCTGCGACAGTTCGCGGCGCGGGCGCTGCCGGTGGTGGTGCTGGGCGGGCTGACCGTCGCCACGACGGTCGCGGTGACCGGGCGGTTGCAGGGGCACGGTCAGGAGTGGACGTACGGCACCTGGGTGCAGGCGGCGATGCTCGTCGCGATCGGCGCGGTGGTCGCGGCGGTGGTGCCGGTGCCGGGCACGCCACCGGCGGCGGTGGCGCCGGCGCCGGATCCGGGCGAGCGGCTGGACGACGTCGCGGCGGGCGGCCCGCCGGGTGACCAGGACGAGGACGGGACGGTGGCGCGATGAGCGCAGCACACGAGGGCGCGGCCGGCCGGACGGCCCGGCGCCGGTACGCCACGCTGGGGCGCTCGGTGGCCCTGTTCCGGGCGTTCCTGGTCGAGCAGAGCGACCCGGACCGGTTCTACGGGCTGCTGGCCGAGGACTCGGTCCGCCAGGTCGCCGGCTATACCGGGCTCGCCGGTCGTACCGTGCTCGACGTCGGTGGCGGCCCGGGTTACTTCGCGGCCGCCTTCCGCGCGGCCGGGGCCCACTACGTCGGGCTGGACCCGGACGTCGGCGACTTCTCGGCCGCCGGTGAGTCGGTCGCCGGCATGCTGCGGGGCAGCGGCACCGCGCTGCCCGTCCGCACCGCCGGCGTGGACGTGGCCTTCTCGTCGAACGTGCTGGAACACGTGCCGACGCCCGAGCGGATGCTGGACGAGATGGTCCGGGTCACCCGCCCCGGTGGTCTGCTCTTCGTGTCGTTCACGCCCTGGCTCTCGCCGTGGGGCGGGCACGAGACGGCACCCTGGCACTACCTCGGCGGCGACCGGGCCCGGCGCCGTTACCAGCGCCGGACGGGCCGGCCGCCGAAGAACCGGTACCGCGAGACGCTCTTCCCCACGTCGATCGGCGCCACCCTGCGCTGGGCCCGCGGCTGCGCCGGGGTCGAGGTGCTGGACGCCCTGCCCCGCTACCACCCGTGGTGGGGTCGATGGGTCATCCGGCTGCCCGGTATCCGGGAGGTCGTGGCGTGGAACTTCCTGCTCGTTCTGCGGCGGACCGGCACGGAACCGGCCGGCGCGGCGGAAAAAACAGAACTGACCGGGGGTCGCGTTGCTATGTGACCAAGTAGTAACCTCGCGGCCACATCACTGATCGACAGCGGCGAAACTAGCTCCTCCAGGGAGGAATCATGAAGCACCGCGCCATAGGTGCCGTGCTGTTCGGTGGCGGCGTACTCCTGCTGGCGCTGGCCGCCGGATTGGTGTTCGTCGTCAAACCTGCGATGACCAAGCTGCCCTACGATCTGGAAGCCTCGACGTCGGTCGCCGAGGCCAAGGGTGCGACCTTCCTCCAGATCACCAACGGCGAGATCAAGATCAACCAGGACGATCTCCGGTCCACGGTCCTGGTCACGCCGAACCGGGCGCAGACCGCGAGCCTCACCGGCGACCTCGAGGAAGACACTGTCGTCTGGACCGTCGGCCAGACCGTCGACCGGGACCAGACCAAGGAGCTGGTCAGCGCGTACGGCGCCGAGCTGGCGCTGGACCGGGTCTCCGGAGCGGCTGTCGACTGGGAGGGTCAGTTCCTCGACGACACGGGCACCCGGGAGCGGGTGACCTTCGCCGGCCAGGTCTACAAGTTCCCGTTCGGCACCGAGAAGCGGAACTACGACGTCTTCGACCGCGACCTGCGGAAGGCCCTGCCGGCCGAGTTCAAGGGGACCGAGGACGTCAAGGGGCTCGAGGCGTACAAGTTCGAGCAGGTGATCACCGACCAGGAGCTGAACCTCGGCGCCGAGCGGGTGGGGCTGCTGCTGGGGGCGCTCGCCCCGGGCGCGACCCAGGGCAAGATCACCTACAGCAACACCCGGACGGTCTGGGTCGACCCGGTCACCGGGTCGTACGTGAACGTGCGCGAGGTGCAGCGCAAGACCCTGGTGCCGGACGTCGGCTCCCCGGTGACCCTGCTGGACGCCGAGTTCAACTACAACGAGGACACCGTCACGGCGTCGGTCGATCGCGCCGAGAAGAACCGCAGCCAGCTCAGCCTCCTCGGGCTGTACGCCCCCATCGGGCTGACCGTGCTCGGCCTGCTGCTGATCGTCGGTGGCGTGCTGGTGGCCAGCCGGGGCGCGGCCGCGCCGGCGGCCGATGCGCGGCACCGGGTGGATACCGCGCCGACCCGGGTGGACCAGCCGGCGGTGCGCGACGACCGGGAGGGCGGGCCGCTCACCGACGAGATTCCGCCGGCCTCGACCAACTGGAAGACCGACCCCACCGTGCCGACCCAGCGTCCGGCGCAGGGCGAGGTCGAGCAACGCTGACGCCTGCGGGCACGACTGCGGGGTGGGCCGGGATTCCGGTCCACCCCGCAGTCTTTTCGTGTGTGCGCACGGGGTTCCCGGCCCGGCGGCAGGTCCCGCTGCGAGGCGGATCCGCGGCGGCTGCTTTACATCCGTTACCTTATTGTAATCGGTCGATCAGCCGCCACGAGGGGTAGTTGTGCCGAGGGTTTATGCCGGCTTTGCTGCCGTAATTGAAGATCCTCGGGCGGCCGTCACTCGCGCTGCGTAACCGTGCCGCCGCGGTTCGTCGCCTCCGTGTTACTGGCAGGTAGCTAGGGCCTTGTGACCTACGGCTCCGTAGGTGCACCATCATCGGCACGCTCGTTACCCGCCGGTAGCAGAGCCCGGGGCCCGGTGCGGGGCCCGCACCTTCGCCGACCGGCCACCGCCGCCACACCCCCTGAGGAGGAGCACGTGCAGGATCGGATCGAGAACCGGGGTCGTACCCGGTGGCGGCGCTTCGCCGCCCTGATGGTGCCCGCGACGGCCGTCGCCGGCGCGATCGTCTTCGGCATGGCCAACGGCGCGATCGCCGCCTCGTTCGCCGTCTCCGGCCAGACGTTCAAGGTCTCCGCCTCGGAACTGCGCGGGGAGGGCTTCGTCCAGTACGGCGGCATCGCCGAGGAGTCGGACGGCACGAAGCACCCGGTGGCCGTCTCCGGCATCCGCAACGCCAAGCTCTACGACCTCTGCCAGTCGGTGAAGGTGCCGGGCGCGCCGGTGGTGCTCACCATCAACGCCGGTGGCGGCGGCAAGCCCGCGGTGGCCAGCGGGCTGCTCATCGACATGGACTCGCTGCAGGGCGACGCCGAGTTCAAGAACATCAACATCGGGCAGGACGCCGCCACCCTCACCGGCGGGCCGGAGGGCGCCAAGGGCGACAAGAAGGCCTTCGGGCAGCAGTCCGACACCGTCGTCATCAAGGACCTGAAGCAGGTGGCCCGCTCCACCCACGCCGGCACCTTCACCCTGACCGGGCTCGACCTGCGGGTGAACGTGGGCGCGGACGCCAAGGAATGTTTCTGAGCTGACCCCGGGCCCGCGGAGGGCGTCCTCCGCGGGCCCGTTCCCTGCCCCCGTCCCCCTCAGCCCCGGCAGGAGGCGTACGTGACAACCGCCGACCCGCAGCACGCCCGGCCCGGCCGGATCAGCGCGGCGTGGCGCCGGTTCCGCCGTTGGCGGCGGACCCGACCGTTCTGGGGCGGCCTGCTGACCGTGCTGGCCGGCCTGGAGATCTTCGGCACCACCCAGATGTCGCTGGGCGGTCTCTCCTTCCAGATGGGACCGACCGGATTCCTCTCCTGGTTGATCCCCACCATCCTGGTCGCCTGCGGCGTGCTGATGTGGTTCACCCCGCAGCAGCGGATCTTCTACGCCGTGGTCGCCGCGGTGACCGCTGTCTTCTCACTGATCGGGGTCAACCTCGGCGGCTTCTTCGTCGGCCTGCTGCTCGGCATGGTCGGCGCCGGCCTCGGCTTCGCCTGGGTCCCGGGCACCGGCCCGGCCGGCGACCCGCCGCCCGTACCCGCGACGGAGGAGCTGGCCGCGGACCAGCCGGCCGCCGACGGGCTTCCGGTCGCTGGCGGCGGTGCGTCCGGGTCGACCGGCGTCGACGAACTGGTGCCGGGTGACGCCGGCCCGCGGCCGGCGGCGTACGACGAGACCGGCCGGACGGCGCGGCTGGACGACGAGACCGCCCGGCCGGTCCGGCTGGCCGACGACCCGCCGACGCTGCCGGGTCAGCGGGACCCCCGCCTCTACGCCGTGCTGCCGGTGCTGCTCGGCTTCTCCGCCGCGGCGGCGCTCGCCGTGCCCGCCCCCGGGCCGGCCCAGGCCGCCCCGCTCGCGGTGGCCGGCGCGGCGCCGGTCCAGGCGCCCGCCTGCCCGACCCGGCCGGCGCCGAGCGGACCGTCGGGCGGGGCGAAGCCGACGCCGAGCGCAACCGGCGTATCGCCGTCGCCCAGCCCGGAGCAGAGCTCCGGCGGCAACATCATCACCGACATCCTGGACGGGCTCGGCGACCTGTTCGGCGGCGGGGACGACGACGAGGACGAGGCCGCGCCGAGCCCGACGCCGACCGTGACGCCCACCGCCCGGCCGAGCGCCAGCCCTCGGCCCACCGCGCCCCGCCCGAACTGCGCGTCGCCGAAGCCCGGCGCCACCGGCACGGTCGAGCCGGGCAAGCCGCTGCCGAGGATCGCCGCCGAACCGGGCCAGCCGGTGGTGGCGGCCACCCCGTCGAAGCTGACCGGCTCCAAGGTGACCATGACCGGCCTGCGGTTCGACGGCATCGTCGACCTGCCCACCGACGACGGCAGCCTGCGGGCGCTGAAGTTCAGCATGCAGCAGGCCGTGACCGACGACTTCCTGCTCCGCTCGCCCGGCCCGGCCGGCCGGACCATGCGGTTCGCCACCAACCAGCTGACCGTCCGCGGCGACGTCGCCTTCTACGCCACCCGCTTCGCCGGGAAGATCCTCGGCATCAAGGTGACCCTCACCCCGGACCTGCCGTTGCCCGACGGCCTCCCGATCACCTCGCCGATCCCGCTCACGTTCACCGAACCGGTGATGGACCTGGCCTTCGTCACCTGCGACACGTTGACCGCGCGGCCGGCGTTGAAGCTCACCCTGGACTGAACTCCCCACCACCGGCCCGGGAGCCGGCGGCACCCGCTCGTGTGCCGCCGGCTCCCGACCTCACAGCCGGGCGAGTGCCTTGCGCAGCGGGTCGAGCCCGAGCGAGCCCAGGTCGAGCGCCTGCCGGTGGAACTCCTTGAGGTCGAAGTCGGCGCCCTTGCGGGCCTTCGCGTCCTCCCGAGCCTGCAACCAGATCCGCTCGCCCACCTTGTACGAGGGGGCCTGCCCCGGCCAACCCAGGTACCGGTTCAGCTCGAAGCGCAGGTTCTCGTCCGGCACCCGGCAGTGCGCCCGCATGAACTCCCAGCCCAGCTCGGGCGTCCAGCGCTCGCCCGGGTGGAAGCCGAACGGGTTGTCCCGGGGGATCTCCAACTCCAGGTGCATGCCGATGTCGACGATCACCCGGGCGGCCCGCATCGCCTGCCCGTCGAGCATGCCGAGCTTGTCGCCCGGGTCCTCCAGGTAGCCCAGGTCGTCCATCAGCCGCTCCGAGTAGAGCGCCCAGCCCTCGCCGTGCCCGGAGACCCAACAGAGCAGCCGCTGCCAGCGGTTGAGCAGGTCGGCCCGGACGGCGGTCTGGGCGACCTGGAGGTGGTGGCCCGGCACGCCCTCGTGGTAGACGGTGGTCACCTCGCGCCAGGTGGAGAAGTCGGTGATGCCCTGCGGCACCGCCCACCACATCCGGCCGGGCCGGGAGAAGTCCTCGCTCGGCCCGGTGTAGTAGATGGCGCCGTCGCTGGTCGGGGCGAGGCAGCACTCGATCCGGCGAACCTGCTCCGGGATGTCGAAGTGGGTGCCGTGCAGCTCGCTGATCGCCTTGTCGGCGAGCGCCTGCATCCAGTCCCGGAACGCCTCCTTGCCCTGGATGGTGCGGGCCGGGTCGGCGTCCAGCGCCCGTACCGCGTCGTCGATGCTCGCGCCCGGACCGACGATGCGGGCCGCGACGTCGCGCATCTCGGCCTCCAGGCGGGCCAGCTCGGCGAAGCCCCAGGCGTACGTCTCGTCCAGGTCGACCTTGGCGCCGAGGAAGTACTGCGAGGCCAGCTCGTAGCGTTCCCGCCCGGCGGCCTGCTTCTCCCGCCCGTGCGGGGCCAGTTCGGTGCGCAGGAACTGGCCGAACTCGGCGGTCGCCGCGGTGGCCGCCGCCGCGCCCCGGCGCAGCTCGGCGGCCACGCTGCCGTCGGCGCCCAGCCGCTCGACCAGGCCGTGGAAGAAGTTGTCGCCGTTCGGGTCGACCCAGGTGTCGCACTGCTTGGCCACCTCGACCAGCTGCACCTGGGAGCTGATCCGACCGGCCGCGGCCGCCTCGCGCAGCGTGGTCTTGTAGCCCTCCAGCGCGGCGGCGAAGCCGTTCAGTCGCGCCGCGATGTTGGCCTTGGCGTCCTCGCCCTCGGTCGGCATCAGGTCGAACACCATCCGCACGTCGTGCAGCCCGCTGGCGATGACGTTGACCTCGCTGGTCGACTCGCCCGCCTCGTACCGGGCGAGGTCGAGGCCGAGCCGCTCCTGCATGGCCTCCTTGGCGGTCCGCTCCGCCTCGGTGTCCGGCTCGGTGACGTCCAGGTCGGCCAGGGTCCGGCGGGTCAGTTCGGCCCGGGCGGCGTAGCCCTCGGGCGACAGGTCGTCGAGCTTGTCGTCGTAGCCGGCGATGCCGACGTAGGTTGCACCGGTCGGGCTCAGCGGCGCCCAGTCCGCCACGTACCGGTTGGCGAGGTCATCGATTCGTCCCACGGCCCCGACCCTACGTGACCGGACCATGCCCCTGTCGAGCGTGTTGCCCGTGTCCCCGGCGGCCGCGACCCGGCCTGTCGGCGGGCGACGTGTGGTGCTGGCCACCAGGTAAAGAAAGTCGCGGGACATTGTCGTACCCCTGCGGCAGAGTGTCAGGAGTGACCACGGCTTTCACTCCTGACAGGGCGGCGCTTCGCAGCTGGCTGCCCGGTTTCGTCGCCCTCGCCGCGATCTGGGGGTCCAGCTTCCTGTTCATCAAGGTCGGTGTCGAGGAGCTGCATCCGCTGCACCTCACCCTCTACCGGGTCGCCACCGGCGCGGTGACCCTGCTGGTGGTGCTGGCCGTGCTGCGCGACCGGCTGCCCCGCGAGCCGCGGGTGTGGGCGCACCTGACCGTGGTCGCCGCGTTCGGCGTGGCCATCCCGTTCACCCTGTTCGGCTACGGCGAGCAGCGGGTCGAGTCGATGCTGGCCGGCATCTGGAACGCCACCACCCCGCTGATCGTGTTGCCGCTGGCGGTGCTGGTCTTCCGCACCGAGCGGCTGACCGTACGCCGGGCGGTCGGGCTCGCGCTCGGCTTCGTCGGGGTGCTCGTGGTGCTCGGCGTGTGGCAGGGCGTCGGCGGGGCGCACTTCGTCGGGCAGCTGATGTGCTTCGGCGCGGCGGCCTGCTACGGCGTGGCCATCCCGTACCAGAAGAAGTTCGTGGCCGGCAGCTCGCACTCCGGCGTGTCGCTCTCCGCGGCCCAGCTGCTGCTCGCGGTGGCCCAGCTCGCGGTGGTCGCGCCGCTGGCGGCCGGCGCGCCGCCGGTGCCGACCGACCTCTCGGTCGAGGTGGTGGCGAGCGTGCTGGCGCTCGGCGCGCTCGGCACCGGCATCGCCTTCGTGATCAACATGCGGAACATCCGGGTCATCGGGGCGAGCACCGCCTCGACGGTCACCTACCTGATCCCGGTCTTCGCGGTGCTGATCGGCGCCCTGGTGCTGGGCGAGCGGCTCACCTGGCACCAGCCGGTCGGTGCGCTGGTGGTGCTCCTCGGCGTCGCCGTGTCGCAGGGCCTGGTCGGCCGGCGACGTCCGGCCGTGCCGGTCGGTGTCGGCGCCCCGGCGGTGCCGGCCGCCGAGGCGGCCGCCCGGCGCTGAGCCCAGGCTCGGTCGGCCGAGGGCCGGGCCGGCCGGGGGCGGCCGGTCGTTGGCCGACCGCCTGGTGCCGGCCGGCCGGCGGCGGGTCGTGGGTCAGCGGGCGGGGCGGTCCACGGCCCAGGCCACCAGTTCCTCCGCCGACCAGGTGTTGACCACCCGGTCGGCGGGCACCCCGCAGCGGGCCGCCCGCTCGCAGCCGAACCGCTGCCAGTCCAGCTGACCCGGGGCGTGCGCGTCGGTGTTGATGGCGAACACGCACCCGGCCTCCAGGGCCCGGCGGATCAGCCGCTTCGGCGGGTCCTGCCGCTCCGGGCGGGAGTTGATCTCGACCGCGACCCCGTGCTCGGCGCAGGCAGCGAAGACCGCGTCGGCGTCGAAGTCGCTCTCCTTGCGGGTCCGGGCCCGGTGGCCGCGGTCGCCCGGCCCGGTCACCCCGGCCGGCCGGGAGGACACCATCCGCCCGGTGCAGTGGCCGAGGATGTCCAGGTGCGGGTTGGCGATGGCGGCCAGCATCCGGCGGGTCATCTTCGACCGTTCGTCGTTCAGGCCGCTGTGCACCGATCCGACCACCACGTCGAGCCGGGCCAGCAGCTCCTCGTCCTGGTCGAGCGAGCCGTCGGCGAGGATGTCCACCTCGATGCCGGTGAGGATCCGGAATCCCTCCGGCAGCGCCGCGTTGACCTGCTCGACGTGGTCGAGTTGGCGGCGCAGCCGGTCGGCGGTCAGCCCCCGGGCGACCTTCAGCCGGGGCGAGTGGTCGGTCAGCACCAGGTACTCGTGGCCCAGCTCTACGGCCGCCAGCGCCATCTCCTCGATCGGGGAGCCGCCGTCGGACCAGTCGGAGTGGGTGTGGCAGTCGCCGCGCAGCGCGGTGCGCAGGTCGGTCGCCGCCGCGTCCAGGTCGCTGCCCTCGGTGGCGACCAGCCGACGCAGGTAGACCGGCTCCTCACCGGCGATCGACTCGGCCACGCAGCGGGCGGTCACGTCGCCGACGCCGGCCAGTTCGGTGAGCTTGCCCGTCCGGGCCCGCTCGGCCACCTCCGCGGGGGGCAACGCGGCGAGTGCCTTGGCCGCCGAGCGGAAGGCGCGTACCCGGTAGGTGGCCTCGTTCGCCCGTTCCAGCAGGAACGCGATCCGGCGCAGGTCGGCGATGGGGTCCCGGGCGCTCATTCTGTGCAACCTACCCGCGCGCCGCCGGTCGCGGGACGACCGGCGGCGCGGCGGGCGGGATCAGGAGTACGGCAGCCGGACGACGGACCGGTCGCCGATGCCGAGGGTGCTCGGGTTGGTGCCGATCGCCGACCAGACCTCGACCCGTACCCGGCCGTCGACCAGGTTGCCGAGGGTGCCGGTGGCCGAGTGCAGGCCGGCCTGCTGGGTGTAGCGCTCGTAGCCGGGGACCGGATCGGTGGCGAAGTAGCGGTACGTCTCCACCCGTTCCCAGCCGCCGTCGCCGGTCAGGTCGTAGGAGATGCGCAGCTGCACCCCGTTGCCGACCGCCGTGCCGGCGTCGAGGAACAGGTCGAAGGCGGTCTGCCCACCGGCGTAGGTCAGGTCGAGGCCGGTGGCGGTGAACACCTGCGGGTTGTTCGGCGTGCCGTCGTGGTTGACGCCGTTGGCACCGGCCACCGTGGCGGTCGCCGCGCCGCCGGCCGCCGCCAGGCCGCCGCCGGGAAGCAGGTACCGGAC
>NZ_QGSW01000280.1:0-27242 GCF_003176715.1 Micromonospora sp. S4605 | reverse complement strand
CGAAGCCGACCGCGGCGGCGGCCGACAGCGGCGCGGCGCCGGCCCGGGCCAGCGGCAGGGCGGCGGCCAGGGCGGCCGGCTCCGGCGGCACCACCCACCCCGCCTCGCCCGGCACCACGCCCGACGGCAGGGTGGCCATCCCGTCGCCGGGGACCGCGGAGGCGACCGCCGCCGGCCCGGTGCCGGCCGGTTCCCGGGGGGTGTCCGCACCGACCAGGTAGGGAATGCCGCCGAGGGCGGTGCCGAGCACCGGCCGGCCGGCGGCCAGCGCCTCGATGATCACCGTGGGCAGCACGTCGTGCCAGGTCGAGGTGGCCAGCACCACCGCGCTGGACTCCAGCGCGGCGCGCACCCCGGCGCGGTCCAGCGGGCCGAGGAAGGTGACGTCGGCCCGCTCGGCGGCGGCCGCCTCGACCAGCGGGCGCAGCTCGCCGTCGCCGGCCACGCGCAGCGGGCCGAGCGCGCCGTCCGGGTGCCGCCGCCACGCGTCCAGCAGCAGGTCCAGCCCCTTCTCGGGGGAGAGCCGGCCGAGGAAGAGGAACCCCTCGCCGAGCGGGGCGGGCCGGCCCGGGTCGGGGATGCCGTTCGGCTTCACCACGATCCGCTCCGCCGGGATGCCGTAGTCGCGCAGGTGGTCGGCGACCGCCGAGGTGAGTGCCACGAACCGGTCGACCGAGCGCCAGGTGCCCCGGTGCACGGCCAGCGTGGTGGCCATCAGGGCGCTCTGCGCCCGCGACCCCCGGTAGCAGCGGTGCACGATCGCCGGCACGCCCAGCGCCCGCCCCCGGCAGTCCTGGCAGATGATCCCGTCCCGGAAGTACAGCCCGGAGGAGCAGACCTGCCGGTAGTTGTGCACCGTCTGCACCACCGGCACGCCGTGCCGGTGCGCCGTGCGCACCACCCAGGGCGAGAGCAGCGGGTACGGGTTGTGCAGGTGTAGCACGTCCGGCCGGTGCTCGGTGATCAACCGGCTGAGCTCCTGCTGGGCGCGGGGCGCGTAGATCGGGGAGATCGGCAGCAACGCCTTGGCCGTCTTCGGCATCGTCGGGATCTCGTCCGAGCTGCGCAGGAACGGCAGCACCTCGACGCCCGCCGCGGTCAGCTGGGCGATCTCGGCGTCGACGATGGTGTTCTCACCGGACGGCTGGGCTTCCCGGTACCGGTTGTGCGCCACCACGATTCTCACGGGAAAGAAGGCTACCGTTGTCTGATGCCCGAACTCCCGGAGGTTGAGGCGCTCGCGGGCTACCTGCGCGAGCGCGCGGTGGGGCGGCGTGTCGACCGGCTGGAGGTCGCCGCGATCAGCGCCCTGAAGACGTACGACCCGGCACCGACCGCCGCGGCCGGGCGCGCGGTGCTGGACGCCCGCCGGCACGGCAAGTTCCTGGACGTGGTGCTCGACGGCGACCTGCACCTGGTGGTCCACCTGGCCCGGGCCGGCTGGCTGCACTACCGGGAGGCCTTCCCCTCCGCGGCGCCGCTGCGCCCCGGCAAGGGACCGATCGCACTGCGGGTACGCCTCGACGACGGCTCCGGCTTCGACCTCACCGAGGCGGGCACCCAGAAGAAGCTCGCCGTCTACCTGGTCACCGACCCGGCGACGGTGCCCGGGGTGGCCAAGCTCGGCCCGGACGCGCTCGCCGCCGACCTGGCCACCTTCAGCGCCCGGCTGCGCAGCCGGCGGGGCCAGGTCAAGGGGGTGCTGACCGACCAGGCGGTGCTGGCCGGGGTCGGCAACGCCTACTCCGACGAGATCCTGCACGCGGCGAAGCTCTCCCCGTTCGCGATCACCGACCGGCTCACCGACGATCAGGTCGCGGCGCTGCACGAGGCCACCCGGCAGGTGCTCGGCGACGCCGTGCGCCGGTCGCTGGGCCAGAAGGCGGCGGAGCTGAAGGGCGAGAAGCGCTCCGGGCTGAAGGTGCACGCCCGCACCGGGCAGCCCTGCCCGGTCTGTGGGGACACCGTCCGGGAGGTCTCCTTCGCCGACTCCAGCCTCCAGTACTGCCCGACCTGCCAGACCGGCGGCAAGCCGCTGGCTGACCGACGGTTGTCCCGGCTTGTACGGTGAGTAACACCACGTCTTGGTTACGGAGAGGAATCGGACTTCCATCGCCGAACCTCCGGTCCGAGGCTCTTCCAGGGTGGCCATCCATCGGTATAGTGGCTCGGTCCCCGGCTTCCAAAGGGCACGGAGCCGGCCAGATCCCAGCCGCACCAGCCAGGCGCAATGTCCTCCGGGTCGGCGTCCGGGTGGGTGCCGCGTGGGAGACTGGGACGGTGGGCGACCCGGGCCCTCACGGCGAGTGAGCGGCACGTGTCATGCGGGAGGACATGGGTGAGGTGACGACAAGCCTCCAGCGCCCGGTAACCAACGAAGGCCGGAGCAAACTCGTGCGGCACGTCGACAGCTTCGAGATCCAGCCGCCGGCGCCGCCGTCCCACAACGGCGTACCCCGTTCGGCGTGGGCCCGCGCCCGCCGCCGGGTGTCGCGCTGGCACCGTCCCTACATCGCCCTGCTCCTGCTGCTCGACTTCGCGGCGGCGGCGGTGGCCAGCCTGATCGCCATCCAGGCCTTCGACCAGTCCCGGGCCGGCTTCTACAACGCGGAGCAGGACCCGACCTGGTTCCACACCGTCGCCTTCCTGCTGCTGCCGCTCGGCTGGGTGGTGATCCTCTGGGGCAACCGCGCCTACGACCGGCGCTACCTGGGCCTCGGGCCGGACGAGTTCAAGCGGGTGATCCGGGCCGGCGTGGCGGTCGCCGCCACTGTCTCCTTCCTCGCCTTCGCCACCAAGACCGACCTGTCCCGGTACACCGTCGGCACCGCCCTGCTCGCGGCGTTGATGTTGATCCTGCTGAACCGGATCCTCTGCCGCTTCGTGCTGCACGTGGTCCGGCGCAACATCGGCCAGGCCGGGCACCGGATGGTGCTGGTCGGCACCCTGCCGGAATGCCTCGAGGTCTACACCGCGGTCACCCGCAACCCCGCGGCCGGGCTGATGCCGGTCGCCATCCACGTCACCGACGGCTACGCGGCCGCCCGGGGCATGCAGACCCCGGTCCCGGTGTACGCCGGCCGCGACGTGCTCGCCCTGGTCCGCGAGGTCGGTGGCGACACCATCGCGGTCTGCGGCTCGGCCAGCGCCGAGCCGGGTGAGCTGCGCCGGCTGGCCTGGCAGCTGGAGGGCTCCGGCGTCGACCTGGTCGTCGCGCCGCAGCTGACCGACATCGCCGGTCCCCGGGTGCACATCCGCCCGATCGAGGGCCTGCCGCTGCTGCACGTCGAGGAGCCGACCCTGTCCGGGCCGGCGCTGCTGGCCAAGAACCTGATGGACCGGGTCGCCGCCGGGCTCGGGCTGCTGCTGCTGATCCCGGTCTTCGCGGCCATCGCGATCGCCATCCGGATCTCCGACCCGGGCCCGGTCTTCTTCCGCCAGCCACGGGTGGGCCACGAGGGGCGCACCTTCCGGGTGTGGAAGTTCCGGACCATGTACGTGGACGCCGAGGAGCGGCTGGCCAGCCTGGTCGACCAGAACGAGACCGACGGCATGCTGTTCAAGATGAAGCAGGACCCGCGGGTCTTCCCGGTGGGGCGCTTCCTGCGGGCCACCTCGCTCGACGAGCTGCCGCAGTTGATCAACGTGCTCTGGGGCGAGATGTCGCTGGTCGGGCCGCGCCCGCTGCCCGCCGACGACGGTGACTTCCTCGGCGACGTACGCCGCCGGCTGCTGGTCCGCCCCGGCATGACCGGGCTCTGGCAGGTCTCCGGCCGCTCCGACCTCTCCTGGGACGAGGCGGTCCGGCTCGACCTCTACTACGTCGACAACTGGTCGCTGGCGTACGACCTGAGCATCCTGTGGCGCACGGTCGGCGTGGTGCTCGCCCGCAAGGGTGCGTACTGACCCCTTGGCGTCGGGGTCCGGAGCCGACAGGATCTGGGCGTGGGTGGCAACCTCTCCGCCGTCTTCGGCGTCGTCTCGCTGGTCACCGCGCTGGCCGCGGCCCTGTTCGCGGTGGTCCGGCTGCGCGGTCGGCGGGGCATCGCCACCGCCACCCAGCGGGCCACCTACGAGGTGCTGCACACCGCCGGGCTGGCCGCCGAGCCGCTGCGGGCCGGGCTGAGCGCGGCGAACGCGGCGAAGGCCGTACGCCACCTGCGCGCCCTGGTGGGCGCGGTCGGGCTGGCCCTGACCGACCGGGCGGAGCTGCTCGCCCTGGACGGTCGGGGCGGGCACCACGGCGAGCAACTGCTCGCGGCGGCCCGGCGGGCGGTGACGGCCGGGCGCTCGACCGTGCTCGGCGGTGCGGAGCTGCACTGCGACCGGGTCGACTGTCCGGTCCGTGGCGCGGTGGTGGCGCCGCTGGCCGGCCCGGACGGTCGGGTGGTCGGCGCGCTGCTCGCGATCGCCGACGGCGCGCCCGCGCCCGGGCTGGTGCAGGCCACCCTGGAGACCGCGCACTGGGCCGGCAACCAGCTCGCGCTCGCCGAGCTGGACTCGTCCCGGGAGCGGCTGGCCCGGGCCGAGATCCGGGCGCTGCGGGCCCAGATCAGCCCGCACTTCATCTACAACGCGCTGACCGCGATCGGCTCGTTCGTCCGCACCGACCCGGAGCGGGCCCGGGAGCTGATCCTGGAGTTCGCCGAGTTCACCCGCTACTCGTTCCGGGCGCACGGGGAGTTCACCACGCTGGCCGAGGAGCTGCGCTCGATCGACCGCTACCTGACCATCGAGCGGGCCCGGTTCGGCGACCGGCTCCAGGTGCGCCTGCAGATCGCCCCGGAGGTGCTACCGGTGACGCTGCCGTTCCTCTGCCTGCAACCGCTGGTGGAGAATGCCGTCCGGCACGGGTTGTCCCGCAAGCCCGGCACGGGCATGGTGAGCATCGAGGCCCGGGACGCGGGCGCCGAGTGCCACATCACGGTGGAGGACGACGGGGTGGGGATGGATCCGGCCACGCTGACCGCCGGCATCGCCGAGCTGGCGGCCGGCGACCCGGGCGACGACCCGGGCCAGCACGTCGGCCTCTCCAACGTCGACGAGCGGCTCCGGTCGGTCTTCGGGGACGGCTTCGGCCTGGTCGTCGAGACCGGGCTGGGCTCCGGTACGAAGGTGAGCATGCGGGTGCCGAAGTTCCACCCAGGCGTACGGGCGGGCTCGTGAGCGCGAGGAGTGAGCCGGGCCTGCGAGCCCCTCAGTCGCGAACCGGGTCGGTGCGGTGAGC
Organism: Micromonospora sp. S4605; assembly: GCF_003176715.1. NCBI lineage: Bacteria > Bacillati > Actinomycetota > Actinomycetes > Micromonosporales > Micromonosporaceae > Micromonospora > Micromonospora sp. S4605. The sequence continues at coordinate 22,015 of NZ_QGSW01000280.1, read as the reverse complement.
GAGCGGGGCGGCGCGGTGAGCGCCTCCGGGTTCCTCCGGGTGCTGGCGGTCGACGACGAACCGCCGGCGCTCGACGAGCTGGCGTACCACCTGCGGTCGGATCCCCGGGTGGCCCGGCTGCACACCGCCGGCGACGCCACCGAGGCGCTGCGGGTGCTCCGCGACGGCGACGTGGACGTGGTCTTCCTGGACATCCGGATGCCCGGGCTGGACGGCATGGAGCTGGCCCGGGTACTGCGCCGGTTCGCCCGGCCGCCGGCCATCGTCTTCGTCACCGCGTACGACGACGGCGCGGTGGACGCGTTCGACCTGGGCGCCACGGACTACGTCCGCAAGCCGGTCCGGGCCGAACGGCTGGCCGAGTCGCTGCGCCGGGTGATCGGCTCCCGGGTGGTGCCGTCGCACCCGGCAGCGCTGGCCCGGGCCGAGGAGGACCCGACCATCCCGATCGAGCTGGCCGGCACCACCCGGATGCTGCCCCGCTCGGCGGTGCGCTGGGTGGAGGCGCAGGGGGACTACGCCCGGCTGCACACCGCCGACGGCTCGCACCTGGTCCGGGTGTCGCTGGCCACCCTGGCCGAGCGCTGGGCGGACGCCGGTTTCGTCCGGATCCACCGGTCGTACCTGGTGCAGCTGAAGCTGATCGCCGAGCTGCGGCTGGTCAACTCCGGGTACGTCGTGGTGATCGACTCGACGGAGCTGCCGGTGAGCCGCCGGCACACCCGGGAGCTGAAGGACAAGCTGGTACGGGCGGCGAAGCAGGACTGGAACCGCTGACCCGGCCCCAGTCCCGCCCGCCCGCGGGCCCGCTGTCGTCAGGCCTTGATCTGCTCGGCGATCCGTACCGCCAGCGCCGTCAGCTCCTCGGCCGAGAGCGGCGCTTCCGGCTGGGCCGCGACGGCCTGCTCGTCGACCCCCACCATGTTGCTGATGCTCGCCTCGAAGGCCCGGTTCCCGGGCAGCTGGATCGAGACGATGTGCTGCACGCTGCCGTTCCGCTTGCCGGTGAGCGTCTCGACCTTCATCCGGAGCCCGCTCGGGGTCGTGCCTTCCTCGCACACCCGGTCGTACCGGCGGTCCCCGTGACCCGGCGGCAGTTCGCACGGCCAGTGGTACCCGGCGGGTTGGCCGGACCCGGCGCTTTCGAACAGGTCCGGTGAGATGGAGACGCCGAGGGGGCCTTTCCGGCCCCGGTAGACCACCCCGGATCCGCCGTACACGAAGTCGTCGCTGCCGTTGTGGCTGAAGGTGGGCGGCTGCCCGTCCGGCTTCCGGGGTTCGTCGACGCTGTCCGGGATCCAGAACCACCGGGCACCGGGCGCCACCTCACGCAGCGCCGTCTCGAACTCCCGGCTCAGCCGCTTCGCGCTGGCGTCGGCGCTCTCCGGGGTGTCGAAGACCAGCCGGAACCGGGTGTCCGGCGGGACGGGCGAGGAGGCCGCCGCCTGCGGCGGGACCGGCGCGCGGCCGGGCTGCCCACCAGCCGCGGCCATCCCGACGCCGCCGGCCAGCGCCAGGGCCAGCACGGCGGCCAGCGAGCCGGCCAGCCGCCGGGCAGCCCGGGCCCGCCGTTCCCGCCGGACGATGCCCGCGACGTCCACCTGGGCCGGCGGCGGCGTGCCGATCAACTCGTCGAACAACTGGTGACTCATCGGGTGCCTCCGGTCTGGAACTGGCCGCCGACGGCGGTGCGCAGGTTCGCCAACCCGCGCGCCGACTGGCTCTTGACGGTGCCGGTGGTGATGCCGAGCATCCGGGCGGTCTCCTCGACCGAGTAGTCGAGGTAGAAGCGCAGGACGAGCACCGCCCGCTGCTTGGGCGCCAGCGAACGCAGCAGCGCGGCGAGCCCGTCCCGGTCGGTCACCGTCTCCGGTGTCACGCCGGCCGGGTCCGGCACCGCCGCCCAGGACTGCTCCCGGCTGTGCCAGGGGCGGCGCCGCTCGTCGAGCCAGCAGCGGGTGAGCACGCGTTGGGCGTACGCCTCGCGGTTCTCCGCCCGGTTCACCCGGCGCCAGTTCCGGTAGAGCTTGGCGACCGCCACCGAGACCACGTCGTCGGCGGTGTGCCAGTCCTGGCAGAGCAGGTACGCGCTGCGCCGCCACCGATCCATCCGCTCGGCGACGAAGGCCTGGAAGTCGTCCTCGTCGGCCCGCCTCACCGCGCTGTTCCCTCTTCGCTGACCATCACGGCGGTACGACGCAGCGGTGTTCCGTCGAGGTTGCACGGCCGGCCACACCGTCCGCGCATCCGGTCCGGCCGAGTGGTCAAAGCGGGGCCCGCCGCACCGTACAGCAGTGCGGCCGGCCGGACGGCGCTCACTGACCCGCTGCGGGCCCGGTGCTGCGGAAGGTGCGGCGGTAGGCGTCCGGCGGTACGCCGACGGTGCGGTGGAAGTGCCGGCGCAGCGTCGTGGCGGTGCCCATGCCAGCCGCCTCGGCGATGGCGTCGATGCTGTCGTCGGTGTTCTCCAGCAGTTCCTGGGCCCGGCGGATGCGCTGCGTCGACAGCCACTGCAGCGGGGTGGTGCCGGTGGCCGACCGGAAGTGGCGGGCCAGGTTGCGCGAACTCATGTTCGCCCGGCGGGCCAGGTCCTCCACGGTCAGCGGGCGGTTCAGCCGCTCCATCACCCAGGGGAGCAGGTCAGCGAGCGGATGGTCGTCGCGGGCGGGCACCGGGGTGGTGACGAACTGGGCCTGGCCGCCGGCGCGGTGCGGCGGCACGACCAGCCGGCGGGCGACGGCGTTGGCGACCGTCGAGCCGTGGTCGCGGCGGATCAGGTGCAGGCACAGGTCGATCGCGGCGGCCTTGCCGGCGGAGGCGAGCACGTCGCCGTTGTCGACGTAGAGCACGTCCGGGTCGACCGTCACCCGGGGATAGCGGGCGGCCAGCGCCTCGGTGTGGGCCCAGTGCGTGGTGGCGCGCAGCCCGTCCAGCACTCCGGCGGCGGCCAGCACGAAGGCACCGGTGCAGAACGAGACCATCCGGGCGCCCGCCCGGTGGGCCGCGCGGACGGCGTCGAGCAGGTCGGGGGGAATTTCGGCGTCGATGTCCGCCACGGACGGGACGATCACCGTTTCGGCGCGGGCGAGCCGGTCCAACCCGTCGTCGGGTTCCAACCGGAACCTGCCGACCCGGACCGGGCCGGGGCCGCACACCACGAGGTCGTACCAGGGGTCCGCCAGGCCGGAGGGGTCGCGGACGAAGACCTCGCAGGCCATGGCGAGCTCGAAGTGCAGCATCCCGTCGGTGGCGGCGAGCGCGACAGTGGCCATGTCGGAAATTGTACGGGGGATGGCGTTCCAGACACTGGTCGGGTTCGGCCGCCACTGGGAGGCTCTCCTCAGTCGATCTTTTCGGGAGAGGAACCACAGATGGATTCGGGGCAGATCGTGGCGGTGTTCGGCGCGTACGGACACACCGGACGGTTCGTGGTGGCGGAGCTGCGCGACCGCGGGTTCGTCCCGCTCCTCCTCGGTCGCGACGCGGGCAAGCTGCGGGCGCTGGCGGCGCCGGGGCTCGAACACCGGGTGGCGTCGGTCGACGATCCGGCCTCGCTCGACCAGGCGTTGCGGGGTGCGGCAGCGGTCGTCAACTGCGCCGGGCCGTTCGCCTCGACCGCGGCTCCCGTGATCGAGGCCGCCCTGCGCGCCGGCATCCCGTACGTGGACGTGGCGGCCGAGATCGAGGCCAACGTCGACACGTTCACCCACTTCACCGAGCGCGCCCGGGCGGCGGGCGTCGCGGTGGTCCCGGCGATGGCCTTCTTCGGCGGGCTCGGCGACCTGCTGGTCAGCACGGCCATGGGCGACTGGACGGCAGCCGACGAGGCGCACGTCGCGTACGGGCTGAGCAGCTGGCACCCCACGGGTGGGACGCTCGCCTCCGGCACCGTCTCCCGGGACCGGCGCGACGGGCGACGGGTCCGCTACACCGGTGGTCGGCTGGAGTACTACGTCGCCGACAGTGACCTGCCGACGCTGGACTGGGACTTCCCCGCTCCGCTGGGCCGCCGGCCCGTCCTCGGCGAGTTCACCATGGCCGACGTCGTCACCGTCCCCAGCCACCTGTCCATCCCCGAGGTCCGCACGTACATGACCACCGGGGCGGCCAGTGACCTGGCGGCCGCGGACACGCCGCCGACCGCCGTCGACGAGCGCGGCCGGTCGGCGCAGACGTTCACCGTCGACGTCGTCGTGCGCTCCGGTGCGACGCGACGGCGCCTCGTCGCCAGCGGCCAGGACATCTACGCCATCAGCGCTCCGCTGGCGGTCGAGGCGGTGCGCCGCATTCTTGAAGGCCGGACGAGGACGAGCGGGGTCGCCTCCGCCGGCGAGATCTTCGACGCGCCCGACTTCCTCCGCGCCCTGTCCGCGCACATCTCGGTCGAGCCGCTTCAGGAGTCGCGTGCACCCCAGTTCGCCTGATCGCCTGGCGCAGAAATTTTTCCCCGGGTGGGAATAGGGGTCGCGTGTCGTACGCTGTACGGTACCCCGTACGAGAATGGAGGCCGCCTTGTTCGACGCCGCGACCGAATTCGACCGCCAACTCGACCGCCTGGTGGAGCTGGGGTACCCGGCGCTCGCCAACCTGACCGAGGACGCCTTCCGGGAACTGGTCGCCCCGCTGCGGGCGGCGGCCGTCGCCGGCACCGCCGGCCTGCCCGGGCCCACCGAGGCTCGGGTGCCGTTCCTGCTGGTGGTCACCCGTGACCTGGTGCCGGTGGAGGATCGGCTGGCGCGCACCACGCTGGCCGGCAAGCGCAAGCCCGGCTTCGTGGACCGGCACTACGCCGAGGGCGACCTGGCGACGTTCGACCCGATCAAGGAACTGGAGGTGCCCGAGGGGCCGGCGTACCTGCTCTTCGACGTCGACCGGGGCGAGGAGACGCTGAACTTGGCCCCGTCGGCCGCGATGGAGGTGATCACTGCGCAGGATCGGCTGCCGCTCACCATCGACGAGGGGCTCGCCTTCGTCACGCTCCACCCGGCGGCGCTGGCGAAGAACAAGTGTTTCTCGCTGGTCGGCTCGCGCTGCGGCGACAAGCGGGTGCCGGCGATCTGGATCAGCCAGGGCGCACCCAAGCTGGGCTGGTGCTGGTACGGCAACCCGCACACCTGGCTCGGCTCCGCCTCCGCCCGGCCGGAGCGGGTCGGCCTGTCCTGAGGCTGGCGGTGGGCGTCCCGGTGCTGCCGGGACGCCCACCGCGCCGACCGTGCCCTACCAGGTACGGATGCCGGACGCGTGGACGCGGAAGCCCTCCCCCGTGCCCACCGTGTACGGATACAGCTCGAAGGTGCCGACCACGTCCGCCACCAGGTGGGTGCTGCCGGCGAGGTTGTACAGGTGGAACGCGTCCGTCGGGCCGATGCCGGACAGCACGGCATTCGAGACGGTCTGCCCGGCGGCCGGGTTCAGGTTGCTGGCCGTCGGCCTGGTGAGACCGGCGTCGGCCGGCCACACGGTGATCACCGTGTTGTTCGTCGGCGCCACCGCTGTCACGTTCATGGCCAGCGCCCGGGTGGCGTCGGTGACCAGCCCGGCGGGAGTGGTGACCTTCCTGGTCACGTTGGCGCCGAGGGCGTCGGTGGTGCCCTGGTCGTAGCGGCTGTCCACGATCCGGGTGGGGCTCTTCGGGGTGAACCGCAGGCCGTTCGGCACGTCCGTGCCGGCGAACACCCCGACCAGGTCCACCACCACATGCGCCTGCTGCGAGCTGTACAGGGAGAACGTCGCCTGGACGTTGGCGGTGCCGCAGCCGTGGCACTGCAGGGTCTGCACAACCGCCAGGTTCGGGACGGTGCGGCCCGCGTCGTAGTTCACCGTGGACGTTCCCGGCCGATCGCCGCCGCCCGCCCAAGCGGTGAGGAAACCGCTCTTCTGGGGGGCCACCACGGTGATGTTGACGATCAGGGAGTGGGCCGACGTGTCCAGCTCGGGGCCGAAGTCCACCCACCCTCGACGGGTCTCCCCGGCCGCCAGCGCCCCGCCGCTGACCCGGGTGTCGAAGAGCCGGACCGGCGTGACCGGATGTACCTGGCCACCCACCGGGTCCAGGTACCCGCGGACCGCGTCGCTGGCGGCGTAGAAGCCGACGACGTCGACCACGACGTGCGTGGCGCCGGTGTGGTTGTAGATGCTGATCCGGCCACCGGCGCCGAGTTTGGCCGTGACCAGGTTCGAGCCGAGCCAGCCGGCTGCGAAGTTGATCGACGAGGCGGTCGGCCGGCTCTCGCCCGCCGGGTACAGCGTCAGGTAGCCGCCGGCGGTGGGTCGGACCACTGTCACGTTCACGACCACCGCCCCGACCCCCTCGGCAGGCACTCCCGCTCGGCCGGCGACCTGAAGGTCGAGCACGCTGGCCGGGCCGATCGGAGCCGGTGCCGTGCCGTCGACGCGGGTGTCGAGGATCCGCCCCTGGCGCGGATAGTAGGTGCCGACGGCGTTGTGGTAGCCGCTGATGCTCAACCGCACGCGACGCGCGCCGTGACTGGTGTCGTCGGCGAGGACGATGGTCGCCGTCCTGACCGCGGTGCTGGTGACGCCCGCCGCCACCTGCAGCGTGCAGTGGTCGCCCAACGCCAGCGTGCGGCCGGTGCAGTCGTTGCCGGTGACCTGGAAGGTCGCCGCATCGGGCCCGGCGACGGTCAGCGCGCCGAAGGTCACCGGCACGGTCCCCACGGAGGTGAGGGTGACGGTTCGGGTCCGCGGCGCGGCGCCGATCTCGACCGCCCCGAAGTCGAGGGGCGACGCGTACGAGACGGCCTGGTAGTCCAGGTCGGAGTTCCACCGCAGCTCACCGTCGATGACGCCGCTGTCGTCGTTGCAGCGGAACGCGTACGCCGCGGCGAACGCGGTCAACTGCTGCGTCTCGGCGTCCCGGGCGACCTGCCGCACGGTGATCTGGCCGGTGCCGGTGCAGGTCCGGCCGCTGGCGTCGACGCTCAACCGCGCGGCGGTACCGCCGTCGGCGGTGGCGTACGTGCGGCCCTCCTGCCAGGTCTCGCCCTCCGGCGGCGTGACGTGCACGCCCGTCCAGTCGTGTACGGTGCCGGCCCGGAAGTGCGCCGTCATGGTGAGCGCGTCCCGGCCACCCAGGCCGGTCTGGACCTCCTCGTAGCGGCTGTCGAAGACACCGCTGTAGATGCCGTAGCCGAACCGGGTCTGGTCGCCCGCGTCGACGACGAGAATGCTGGTCGGCGTCGCCGTTTCGGCGAGCGCGACCCCCGGCAGCCCGGTCACGGCACACGCCGTAGCGACACCGACGCCGAGCAGGACGCGGAAGATACGCATGAAGACCCCGTGGAAAGAAAGATGAACGGGAATTCGCCGGCTCAGCGTAGGGCATCACGGGTCCGGCCGGGGGTCAGCAGTACCGCGGCGGTGCGAAGCACCCGGGCGGTGACCGTCGGCGACGCGGGCGCTGGCCAGATCACCTCCGGCCAGCGCCCGCCGCTGCGTCAGGATCAGTAGAAGCGGCCCGCCACGTCGACCACCACGTTCACGCTGCCCGCGTGGTTGCGCACGTTGAACTTCCCGTACGGCCCGAGCTCGCCGAACACCGCGCCGGAAACGGTCTGCCCGGGTGCCGGGTTGAGGTTGCTCGCCGCTGGGATGCCGTAGTCGGGCCAGTCGGCCGGCCACACGGTGAGCACGGTGTGCCCCGTCGGCGCCACGGCCGTCACGTTCATCGCCAGCACCACGTCCTCCGTGGTCCCCATCGCCGACGGCGGGACCACCTTGCGGATGTCGCCGGCGCCGAGCGCGCCCGAGGTGCCCAGACCGGTGCGGCTGTCGACGATGCGGGTGGGGTTCAACGGCTGGAACCGCCGGCCGAAGAGGACCGTCCCGTCGTCCATCATCCCGAACCCGTCGACGACGATGTGCGCGCGGGCCGAGGTGTAGATGGAGAAGGTCGGGGCTCCCTCCGGTGAGCAGAGTTCACCGTCGCAGGGCCGCGTCTGCACGATCGTGAGGTTCGGCGTGACGGTGCCGGCCCGGAAGTTCACCGTGGAGACGGCGGGCCGCTCGCCGGCACCCGACCAGGCCGTGACGAAGCCGTCCTGCTCGGGGTCGACCACGGTGATGTTCACGACCAGCGCCCGGGCATGGGGGTTGTCCCCGCCGAGCAGCTGTGTCAGGTGCAGGTAGCTGCCGGCCCCGCGCTTCTGACCGCCCGCGTCCGGATCGGTCCGGCTGTCGTAGATCCGGGTTGGCCGGTACGGGTGGTAGAGGCTGCCGATCCCGCGGTCGGCCAGGGTGTTGTCCGCCGCGTAGAAACCGATCACGTCGACCACGACGTGCGTGTCGCCATTCCGGTTGAACACCGACACGCGCCCGCCGGAGCCGAGCTTGACGGTGACGTTGTTGGAGCCCAGCCACCCCTTGGCGAAGTTGACCGAGGACGCGTTCGGGCGGGGCTGACCCGCCGGATAGACGGTGACGAAGCCGTCCGCGGTCGGGCCGGTGATCGTCACGTTGAGGACGACCGCACCGGCCCCGCTGCCCGGCACGCCGCCCCGCCCAGCGACCTGGAGGTCGACCTGGCCCGACGGACCGATCATGGCCTGCGGCGCACCCAGGCCCGCTCGGGTGTCCATCAGCCGGGTCGGAGCGACCGGGTAGTAGGTGCCGGTCACGTCCACGGCGGCGCTCGTCGTCGGCGGCTGCGCGGTGGCCGGGGCGGCCGTGAGCGCGCAGGTCGTGGCGAGGGCGACACCGGTGCTGAGCAGTGCGCGAAGTTTTCGCATTCGGTCCCCGTGAGAACGATGGGCGAAGATTGGTCGGCTCAGCCTAGGAGCGACGACCACGGGCGACAAGGCCGCGTCCCCGCTACGGTCCGAAACGACCGGCTTGGTCAGGCCGGTGTGGACCGAGGCGGTCAGTAGCCGCCGGTGGCGAGGACCCGCAGCGGATCGGCCGGCGCGGCGCCCGGCGGCAGGTGGAAGGTACCCACCACGTCGGTCACCAGGTGCGTGCTGCCGGCGAGGTTGTGCACGGTGAGCGCGTCCGTCGGGCCGATCCCGGCCAGCACCGCGTTGGAGACGGTCTGGCCGGCGGCCGGGTTCAGGTTGCTGGCCGCCGGTCGGGCCACACCGGCGTCGGCCGGCCAGACGGTGACGACGGTGTCGGCCGTCGGCGCGACCGCTGTCACGTTCGTCGCCAGCACCTGCGTGGCACTGGTGACCATGGTGGGCGGCGCGGTGATCCGGCGGGTCGCGTTCGGGCCGAGCGCCCCCGAGGTGCCGAGGTTGGCACGGCTGTCCACGATGCGCGTCGGGTCGAGCGGGGTGAACCGCAGACCGCCCGGCAGGGTGCCGTCGTCGATCACGCCGACCAGGTCGACCACGATGTCGGTGGCGCGCAGGCTGTACACCGCGAAGATCGGCACCCCGTACCAGGGCCCGCAGTCGTGGCAGGTGGCGGTCCGGACGTAGGCCAGATTGGGCACCACCGTGCCGGCGGCGTAGTTGACAGTGGAGGAGGTGGGTACCGGGCTGTCGCCGGCCCAGGCGCTGAGGAACCCGGAACGCTCCGGCCGGACGGCGGTGATGTTCAGGACCAGCGCCCGGACGTGCGGGCTGACCGGGCCGACGTCGACCCAGCGGTTGATCAGGGTGTTCCCCTCGATCGGGCCACCCTCCCGCCGGGTGTCGACCAGCCGGGTCGGTGTGACCCGCTGGTACTGGCCGCCCCGGCCGTGGCTGCCCCGCACCGTGTCGCTGCCGGCGTAGAAGCCCACCACGTCGACCACCACGTGGCTGCTGCCGGCATGGTGGTAGATCCCGACCCGGCCGTCCGGCGCGAGCTTGACGGTGACGTTGTTGGAGCCGAGCCAGCCCGCGCCGAAGTTGACCGAGGACGCGGTCGGTCGGGTCTGCCCGGCCGGGTAGACGGTCAGGTAGCCGCTCGCGGTCGGGCCGGCGACCGTCACGTTGAGCACGACCGAGCCGGCACCGCTCGCCGGCACCCCGCCCCGTCCCGCCACCTGAAGGTCGACCACCGTACGGGCACCGAGCGGGCCGGTCCGGCCGCCGAGCCCACTGCGGGTGTCCATCAGCCGCTCCGGCGCCAGCGGATAGTACGTCCCGACCACGGTGTCGGCCGCGACGGCGGCGGCGACCGGCTTGGTGACGGGCACGGCGGAGGCCGGCAGCCCGGCCAGCGCGTACGCCCCGACGGCGGTCACGGCGAGCAGGGCACGGATTGTGCGCACAATGGACCCCGGGGCCGGCACCACACCGGGGACGTACCCGCCGAGCCGACACCGGGACGGACCGCGGCGCAGAAAGCGAGGGCGCCCCGGCCGATGGCCGGGGCGCCCATTACGCGGGTGGTGCTCAGCTGCCGGTCGACGCCCGGCTCGCCTTGCCGGCCACCGGAGCGGTCTTGCCGGCCTTGAGCGTCGCGGCGGCGGTCGCCGACACGGGCTCCGGGTAGTAGAACGTGCCGACCACGTCAGCGATCATGTGCACGTTCCCCGAGAGGTTGTGCGTGTTGAACGCGAAGGGCGGCGTCGCCGAGGCCGGCCCGATCGGGGTCAGCACCGCACCGGACACGGTCTGACCGGCGGCGGGGTTGAGGTTGCTGGTGCCCGGCTTCGGGAAGTTCTCGTAGCCGAACGGCCAGACGGTGATCACCGTGTTGCTGGTCGGCGCGACGGCGGTCATGTTCAGCGCCAGCACGTCGGTCGTGTCGGTGAGCAGCGCGGACGGGGTGGCGACCTTGCGGACCGAGCCCGGGCCGAGGATGCCCTGGTAGCCCTGGCCGATCCGGCTGTCGGCGATCCGGGTCGGGCTGATCGGCTTGAACCGCAGGCCGTACTCCAGGGTGCCGTCGTCCATCATGCCGACCAGGTCGGTCACGAAGTGCGCGGACTGCGAGGTGTAGACCCGGAACATCGGGGCGCCCCAGATCTCCGAGCACCAGTCCTCGTAGCACGGCCGGGTCTGCACGAAGGCCAGGTTCGGCACCACCTTGCCGGCGCCGTAGTTGACCGTCGACGCGCCCGGCATGCTGCCCGCACCGGACCATGCGGTCAGGAAGCCCGCCTTCGCCGGCGAGACCGCGGTGAGGTTGATGACCAGGCTCCGGACGTTCGGGTTCTCCGGCCCGAAGTCGATCGCGTAGTCGATGTACGAGCCGGCCGGCATCTTGCCGGTGCCGTCGTAGCGGGTGTCGAACATCCGCTGCGGGATGTACGCCTGGTACTCACCGCCGTTGCGGTCGACCATGGTGTTGTCGGCGGCGTAGAAGCCGACCACGTCCACCACCACGTGGGTCGACCCGGCGTGGTTGTAGACCGACACCTTGCCGCCCGCGCCGAGCTTGACGGTGACGTTGTTCGAGCCCAGCCAGCCCTTGGGGAAGTTGATCGAGGAGGCGTTCGGCCGCGCCTCGCCCGCCGGGTAGGCGGTGACGAAGCTGCTCGACGTCGGACCGGTGATGGTCACGTTGAGCACGACCGCGCCGACACCCGCGGCCGGAACGCCGCCCCGCCCGGCGACCTGGAGGTCAACCTTCTTGGTCGCGCCGATCGCGCCGGCCGGAGCGCCCACGCCGCTACGGGTGTCGAGCAGCCGGGCCGGGGCCAGCGGGTAGAAGGCACCCGTGGTGTCGTCGATCGCCGCCGCCGCCTGCTGCGGCGCGGCCGGTGCCGCGGAGGCCGTACCCGGCACCACGGCGAGTGCACATGCTCCGGCGAGGGTAGCGCCGAGCAGAGTGCGGAATTTGCGCATAGAGACCCCGTGGAAGGAGAGGAATAGGGAATTGCCGCCTCAGCGTAGGTGTCGGGGTCAATGCCGGCAAGGCCGATCCGGCCGGAGGAACGGGGAAAACAGCTGACGGACGAATCCGGACTTAATGGTCTCTTAAAGGTCCGGGCATAGGGTTTTCCACAGGGGTGAAGCGTTTTCCACAAGTTGTCCACAGCGGTCGCGACACCCCTTGACATTCGGGCTGAGCAGGCGAGACTTCCCGGGTGGCCGCTGCCGACGATCGCGTACCGGCGCCCCGGGCGCCGGAGTCGCCCCGGCGCGCCCGGATCGTGCTGGCCGAGGTGTCCCGGCGGGACGACCGGGCCGACCGCACCCGCACCGAGCTGGCCCAGCAGACCCGGGTCGGCGAGGCGCTGGTCCGCGGCCTGGTCCGCGCCCAGTTGGCGCTGGCCCTGCGGCTCTCGCTGGTGGTGGCGATCGGGCTGGGCGGGCTGCCCTGGCTGTTCGCCATCGCGCCGGCGGTCGGCCGGGTCACCGTGCTCGGCGTCAAGCTGCCCTGGCTGCTGCTCGGGGTGGTGTCGTTTCCGTTCCTGATCGGGGTCGGCTGGGCGTACGTGCGGCTGGCCGAGCGGAACGAGCAGGACTTCACCGACCTGGTCCAGCGGCCGGAGCGCTGAGGTGGGCAACGCCTTCGTCGTACCGGCGATCGTCGCGGTCACCCTGGTGACCGTCGGGATCGGCTTCTACGGGCTGCGACTAGCCCGCACCACCTCCGACTTCCTGGTCGCCTCCCGGGTGATCAGTCCGACCTGGAACGCGGCAGCGATCGGCGGGGAGTACCTCTCCGCGGCGAGTTTCCTCGGCGTCGCCGGCCTGATCCTCAAGTACGGCGTTGACGTGCTCTGGTACCCGGTCGGCTTCGCCGCCGGTTACCTCGCCCTGCTGCTCTTCGTGGCCGCGCCGCTGCGTCGCTCCGGCGCGTTCACCCTGCCCGACTTCTGCGAGCTGCGGCTCGGCTCGCGCCGGCTGCGCACCCTGGCCACCGTCTTCGTCATCTTCATCGGCTGGCTCTACCTGGTGCCGCAGTTGCAGGGGGCCGGGCTGACGCTGGCCACCGTGACCGGCTCCGCGTATCCGGTGGGCGCGCTGGTGGTGGCCGTGGTGGTGACCGCCAACGTGGCGCTCGGCGGAATGCGGGCGATCACCTTCGTCCAGGCCTTCCAGTACTGGCTGAAGCTGACCGCGCTGGCCGTACCCGCGATCTTCCTGGCGTTGCAGTGGCAGGCCGACGCCCGCCCGGCGGTGACCCCGCCCGACGGGCCGACGTTCCGGGTCGCGACCACCGTCGTGGTCGAGCACCGCGCCACCCTCACCCTGCCCGACGGCGAGACCCGCGAGGTACGCCCCGGCGAGGAGCTGAGCTTCGCCGCCGGCGACCCGGTGCCGGAGGTCTCCGGGGTGGCCACCGACGCCGCCGAATGGCTGCTGCCCAGCACCGCCGGCGACGACGACCAGGGACTCTTCGCGACCTACTCGCTGATCCTGGCGACCTTCCTGGGCACCATGGGGCTGCCACACGTGCTGGTGCGCTTCTACACCAACCCGGACGGCGCGGCCGCCCGGCGCACCACCCTGGTGGTGCTCGCCCTGGTCGGCGTGTTCTATCTCCTCCCCACGATCTACGGGGTGCTCGGCCGGATCTACACCCCACAACTGCTGGTCACCGGGCAGACCGACGCGGTGGTGGTGCTGCTCCCCGAGGCCGCGCTCGGCCACGGCACCACCGGCCGGCTGCTCGCCGCGCTGGTCGCCGCGGGCGCGTTCGCGGCCTTCCTCTCCACCTCGTCCGGGCTGCTCACCAGCGTCGCCGGCGTGATCTCGACGGACGTGCTCGGCCGCGGCTCGGTACGCGGCTTCCGGCTGGCCACCGTGATCGCCGGCGCGGTGCCGGCGGTGCTCGCGCTCAACCTCGCCGGGCTCGACGTGTCGCAGGTGGTCGGGCTGGCGTTCGCGGTCGCCGCGTCCAGCTTCTGCCCGCTGCTGGTGCTCGGCATCTGGTGGCGCGGGCTGACCGACCTGGGCGCCGCCGCCGGGATCCTGGTCGGCGGCGGCGCCGCGATCCTCGCGGTGCTGGTCACCGTGGTCGGGCCGCCGCTGTCCGGCTGGCCGGCCACGCTCACCACGCAGCCGGCCGCCTGGACGGTGCCGCTCGCCTTCACCGTGATGGTGGCGGTGTCGCTGGCCACCCGCCGCCGGGCGCCGGCCGACGTCGCGGCCACCATGCTCCGCCTGCACACCCCGGAGTCGCTGCGCCTGCAACCGGGCCGTCAGCAGTAGGACTGCACGTCGGCCGGGTACGACTGCGGGATGACAGCGGATCATCCCTCGGCCGGACCAGGTGTTCGTCACCGACGGATACGGTCGTACGCATGACTGGTGAGCACTCGGCCCTCTCGCTGCGTGGCCTGGCGAAGGCGTTCGACGGCAAGGTCGCGGTGGCCGGCGTCGACCTCGACGTGCCGGCCGGTTCCTTCTACGGCCTGCTCGGCCCGAACGGCGCCGGCAAGACCACCACGCTGTCGATGGCCGTCGGGCTGCTCCGGCCGGACGCCGGCGGGGCCTGGGTGCTCGGGCACGACGTGTGGGCCGACCCGGTCGGCGCCAAGCGGCTGCTCGGCGTCATGCCGGACGGCGTACGCCTCTTCGACCGGCTCAGCGGCGCGGAGCTGCTCGCGTACCACGGCCTGCTGCGCGGCATGGACCCGGCGGTGGTCGACCAGCGGGCCGCGGAGCTGCTCGACGTGCTCGCGCTCGGCGACGCCGGCCGGACGCTGGTGGTCGACTACTCGGCCGGTATGAAGAAGAAGATCGGCCTGGCCTGCGCGCTGCTGCACGGGCCGCGGCTGCTCGTGCTCGACGAGCCGTTCGAGGCGGTCGACCCGGTCTCCGCCGCGCTGATCCGGGACATCCTCCAGCGGTACGTGGCCAGCGGCGGCACGGTGGTCTTCTCCAGCCACGTGATGGAGGTCGTCGAGCGGCTCTGCTCGCACGTGGCGATCCTGGCCGCCGGCACCATCAAGCGGGTCGGCACGCTGCCGGAGGTCCGCGGCGACCGCTCGCTGGAGCAGGTCTTCGTCGAGGTGGTCGGCGGTAGGACGGCGACCGGTGAGGAGCTGGCGTGGCTGTCCCGGTGACCACCCCGGCCACCCCGGCCACCCCGGCCACGGCGACCCGTGGCGTCTCCCCGCGGCACTTCGTCCGACTCAAGCTGCGGGTGATGGTCAACAACTTCCGCGGCCAGGGCTGGCGGATCGCCCTCTACGTGGTCGGCGTGGTGGTCGGGCTCTGGTTCGCCGGCACCGGCTTCTTCCTCTTCGCCGCGCCGGGGCTGGCCGGCAACGACCGGTACGCGCTGATGGTCGCCGCGTTCGGTGGCGGCCTGCTGCTGCTCGGCTGGCTGCTGCTGCCGCTGGTCTTCTTCGGGGTGGACGAGACGCTCGACCCGGCCCGGTTCGCGTTGCTGCCGCTGCCCCGCCGCACCCTGGTCACCGGGCTGCTCGCCGCCGCCCTGGTGAGCGTGCCGGCGGTCGCCCTGCTGCTGGCGCTCTCCGGCCTGGTGTTCACCGCCGGCGCGCTCGGTGGCTGGTCGGCGGCCGTGGTCGAGGCGGTCGGGGTGGTCGCCGGCCTGCTGCTCTGCGTCGCCGCCGCCCGGGCGGTGACCAGCGCGTTCGCCGCCATGCTCCGCTCCCGCCGGGTCCGCGACCTGGCCGCCGTGCTGCTCGCGGTGGCCGCCGCGCTGCTCGGCCCGTTGCAGATCTTCGGCCTGGCGGCGTTGCGGGACGCGGACTGGGACCGGCTCGATCCGGTGGCCGAGGTGGTCGGCTGGACCCCGTTCGGCGCGCCCTGGACGGCCGGCATCGACGTCGCCGAGGGGCGGGTCTGGGCCGCTCCGGTCAAGCTCCTGATCACCGCGCTCGCCCTGCTGGCACTGCTGGCCTGGTGGTCCCGGTCGCTGGAGTCGGCGATGGTCGGTGCGGCCAGCGCCGGCCCGGCTCCGGCCCGGCGCGGGCCGGCCGGCGGCGCGGTGGCGCAGCTCTTCCCCCGCTGGGTCGGCTGGGCCGGGCGGGACCCGTTCGGGGCGCTGGTGGCCCGGGAGGCCCGGTACTGGTGGCGGGACGCCCGGCGGCGGGCGAACCTGATCACCGTGGCGGTGGTCGGGCTCTTCGTGCCCGTCATGGTCAACCTGGGTGGCGCGAACCTGGCCGACGGCGGCACCGAGGGGTTCACCGTGCCGGACACCTCGTCACCGGTGCTGGTCAGCCTCTCCATGCTCTTCGTCGGGGTGCTCGCCTCGGTCACCCTGGCCAACCAGTTCGGCTTCGACGGCAGCGCGTACGCCGCGCACCTGGTCGCCGGCGTGCCCGGCCAGCAGGAGCTGCGAGCCCGGATGGCGGCGTTCTCGCTCTACGTGCTGCCGATGCTGGCGGTCGTCTCGATCGCGCTGGCGGTGATCCTCGGCCGGCCCGGCTGGATCGGGGTGACCGCCGGCAGTCTGCTCGGCACCTACGGCGTGGGGCTGGCGGTGAACAGCTTCGTCTCGGTGCTCGGGGCGTACGCGCTGCCGGAGACGAGCAACCCGTTCGCGTTGAACAGTGGCGCCGGGGTGGCGAAGAGCTTCCTCACCCTGCTGGCCATGGTGGGCACCGCGGTCGCGGCGGTGCCGATGGTGGTCGCCGCGGCGCTGCTCGGCGACGTCTGGCACTGGCTGGCCCTGCCGGTCGGCGCGGCGTACGGCCTGGGCGCCGCGCTGCTCGGCGCGTACCTGGCCGGCGACGTCCTCGACCGCCGCCAGCCCGAACTGCTCGCCACCGTGACCCCCCGCCGCTGACCCGCCCCGCACGGAGGACGCGGCACCGGCCGTAGCTCACCGAATCTCCGGGACGGCCGGGTTGGCGCGGGCGGCGAGAATGGGCGGATGCCTGTCGTCGAGGCGGTGGCGACCGTGCCGGTGCCACCCGAGCTGGCCTTCGCGGTCTCGCAGACCACCGCGCCGGTGCGCTACCGGTGGGACCCGTTCGTCCGGGAGCAGCACTTCGTCGACGGGGCGACCCGGCCCGGCAAGGGCGTACGCACCTTCACCCGTTCCCGGCACGGGCTGGTGATGGTGAGCGAGTACGTCTCCTGGGCGCCGCCGAGCCACGTCGGCATGAAGATGGTGCGCGGGCCGTGGTTCTTCGAGATGTTCGCCGGCGGCTGGCGGTTCGCGCCGGCCCCGGAGCCCGGCCACACGATCGCCACCTGGCGGTACAGCTTCCGCTGCCGGCCGGCGTTGCTGCGCCCGGTCGCCGACCGGATCGGGAGGTGGCTGCTCGGCCGCGACATCCGCCGCCGGATCGCCGGGTACGCCGCCGGCTGCGCCGACCCAGAGGTGCTGGCCGCCGCCCGCCGCTCCCTCACCGCCGACGATTGACCCCAGGGGTACGTCACCGGTGCCGCGACCGGGTCGGGCCGGCTGGCTGACCCGGCGCAGACCTGGCGGGCCAACGGCGGCCGCTGGCGACCGGAGCTCTCCGCCGTCCGACTCGTTGTCGAGATCTTGGAAGGAAACGGCCCCTGGAGGGGCGGGAATCTTCCAAGATCTCAAGCGACGGCCCGGCGGGAGCGCGGCGGTGAGCCGGGTTGTGCCGCACCTGGCGATGCGGTCGCTCTGGCTGTGGCGGGGCGGGTGGCGCGCACTGGCCGTGCCGGCCGGCCCGGCTCGCGCTGCTGGTGGAATACCGGGCGGACCGCCCGGCACTGCTGGTCTTGCTGGGCGCGCTGATGACGGAGGCGGGTGACCAGCTCGACCAGCTCAACGGCCACGCCCGACCGATCGACCTGCACGACCGCTTCCTCGCCTGGGCGCGCCCCCGGGTGCCCGGTGACGAGCGGGGTGGGGCCGGGAACGTTGCCCCGGCGCGGCGCGGACCCGGCACGGTTGACGGCGGGGAGCGGCAGAATGTTCCACGTGAATCATGAGCCGGGTGCCGAGATCCACCACACCGATCCGTTCGCCGTACCGGCCGGGCAGCGCTCGCCCGTACGCCGGCTGCGGGGTCGGCTGGCCGCTCCGGTGACACTCTGGACGGCGCCCGGCCCGGCGGGCCTGACGGTGTCGTCCACGCTGGTGGCCGAGGGCGAGCCGGACCGGCTGCTCGGCCTCGTCGACCCGGAGTCCGACCTGTGGGCGGCGGCCGAGGCGGCCGGCCGGTTCGCGGTGGCCCCGCTCGGCCCGCCGCACCGGCAGCTCGCCGACCGGTTCGCCGGCCTCTTCCCGTCGCCGGGCGGCCTCTTCGCCACCGGCGAGTGGACCGAGACGCCCTACGGCCCGGTGCCGGCCGACGCCGGCGGGTGGGCCGGCTGCCGGCTGGACACCGCCCGGGAGTACGGCTGGGGCCTGCTGGTGGAGGCCACCATCGAGGCGGTCGAGTTGGCCGAGGAGACGGACCCGCTGCTGCACTACCGGGGTCGCTACCGCGAACTGGTCTGACCAGCGCCGGGGCCGCTCCCACCGGCCGAACGGCCACCCCGCGAGCGGCGCCCCGGCCGCGACCGGCGGCCAGCCCGGCGATTCGCTGTCAGGCACCCCACGGCCGGTGACCAGTCAGTCAGCGGCGCCCGAGCCGCGACCGGCGGCCAGCCCGGCGGTCAGGCACCCACTGCTGGTGACCAGTCACCCGACGCCCGGTGGCCGGCGCGGCCGCAGCGTGGGCGGCTGTCCGGCGACCGCTCATCGGAGTGAGCTGGGTCACTCGGCGCAGCCACCGTGCCGTTCGGCGCACCCGGCGACCAACGTCGATCTCGGCCTTCCCCGGCGGGGAGCGCGCTTCCTAGCGTGCGCGGAAATCCCCGATGCCTGTGAAGGTGGTGATCCACAGATGTCCACGGACACACCCGCGCCGGCCGACGCGTCCACGCCGGACCGGTATCTCGCCGTACAGCGGTCGGACGAGTTCGCCGGGTTGCGCCGCGCGCTGCGCGGCTTCGTCTTCCCGATGACCGTCGCGTTCTTCCTGTGGTACGCGCTCTACGTGATCCTGTCCGCGTACGCGCGGGGGTTCATGGGCACGAAGCTGTTCGGCAACATCAACGTCGCCCTCGTCTTCGGCCTGCTCCAGTTCGTCTCCACCTTCCTCATCGCCTGGCTCTACTCCCGGCACGCCGAACGGAAGATCGACCCGGTCGCCGACCGGATCCGCGCCGAGATCGGGGAGGTGACCCATGAACACGGTCCTCGCGGCTGAGGCGGGCGACACCACCGCCCGCAACCTGACCATCACGCTCTTCCTGGTCTTCGTGGCGGTGACCCTGGCCATCACCATCTGGGCCAGCCGGCAGACCAAGACCGCCACCGACTTCTACGCCGGCGGCCGGTCCTTCTCCGGCTTCCAGAACGGCATGGCGATCGGTGGCGACTACATGTCGGCGGCGTCGTTCCTCGGCATCGCCGGCCTGATCGCCCTCTACGGCTACGACGGCTTCCTCTACTCGATCGGCTTCCTGGTCGCCTGGCTGGTGGCGCTGCTGCTGGTCGCCGAACTGCTGCGGAACTCCGGTCGGTACACGATGGCCGACGTGCTGGCCTTCCGGATGCGCCAGCGCCCGGTGCGTACCGCCGCGGCGGTCTCCACCATCACCGTGTCGATCTTCTACCTGCTGGCCCAGATGGTGGGCGCGGGTGCGCTGGTGGCGCTGCTGCTCGGGATCAAGCCGGGAACGACCTTCCTCGGCATGGACGCGGACGCCGCCAAGATCGCCACCATCATCATGGTCGGCGCCCTCATGATCATCTACGTCACGGTGGGTGGCATGAAGGGCACCACCTACGTGCAGATCGTCAAGGCGTTCCTGCTGATGGGCGGCGCGATCATCATGACGCTGCTGGTGCTGGCGAAGTACAAGTTCAACCTCTCCTCGCTGCTCGGCGACGCCGCGGACGCCTCCGGGAAGGGAGCCGCCTTCCTCGAACCCGGGCTCCGCTACGGGGTGGAGACACCCGGCGACGCGCTGAAGACCTTCTACAGCAAGATGGACCTGCTCTCGCTGGGCATCGCCCTGGTGCTGGGCACCGCCGGCCTGCCGCACATCCTGATCCGCTTCTACACGGTCCCGACCGCGAAGGCGGCCCGTAAGAGCGTGCTCTGGGCGATCGGCATCATCGGCACCTTCTACCTGCTCACCCTGGCCCTCGGCTTCGGCGCGGCGGCCCTGGTGGGCGGGGAGGCGATCACCGCCCAGGACCGGGCCGGCAACACGGCGGCCCCGCAGCTCGCCGAGGCGCTCGGTATCGACTTCCTCGGCGGCGACCTGGGCGGGGCGACGCTGCTGGCGGTGATCGCGGCGGTCGCCTTCGCCACCATCCTGGCCGTGGTCGCCGGGTTGACCCTGGCCTCGTCGTCGAGCCTCGCGCACGACTTCTACGCCAACGTGGTCAAGGACGGCAAGGCCTCGGAGCGGCAGGAGGTCGGGGTGGCCCGCATCTCCGCGCTGGTGATCGGCGCCATCTCGATCGTGCTGTCCATCTTCGCGCAGAACCTGAACGTGGCGTTCCTGGTGGCGCTGGCGTTCGCGGTGGCCGCCTCCGGCAACCTGCCGGCGATCCTCTACAGCCTGTTCTGGAAGCGGTTCAACACCTCGGGCGCGGTCTGGGCGATCTACGGCGGTCTGCTCTCGGCCGTGCTGCTGGTGTTCTTCTCGCCGGTGGTCTCCGGGGCGGCGACGTCGATGTTCCCGGACCAGGACTGGCAGTGGTTCCCGCTGTCCAACCCGGGCATCCTGTCCATCCCGTTCGGCTTCCTGTGCGGGTGGATCGGCACCGTCATCTCCAAGGAGAGCGACGAGGAGAAGTACGCCGAGCTGGAGGTCCGTTCCCTCACCGGAGCCGGCGCGCACTAAGCCGGCCCGTCCGGCGGGCCCCCGGTCGAGACCGACCGGGGGCCCGTCGCGCGGGGGTGCGGGTGGCCGGTGCCGGACCGGCCCGGTGAGTAGGCTGACCTCCATGAAGGTTGCAGCGCGCTTCGGACCGGGTCACCGCATCCTCGTCACCGGCGGCGCCGGTTTCGTCCCGTCACACCTGGTGGACGTGCTGATCTCCCGCGGCTGCACGGTGGTCGCGCTGGACAACTTCGTCACCGGGTCGAAGGAGAACGTCGCCCACCTGCTGGACGAGCCGACCTTCACGCTCGTCGAGGCGGACATCTCCGACGGCCTGCCGAACCACCACCCGGCGGTGGCCGAGCGGTTCGACGCGATCCTGCACATGGCCTCGCCGGCCAGCCCGACGGACTTCGAGAAGCTGCCGGTGGAGATCCTCCGGGTCGGCTCGGTGGCCACCCTGCACCTGCTGGACCGCGCGGTCGCCGACGGCGCCCGGTTCCTGATGGCGTCCACCTCCGAGGCGTACGGGGACCCGAAGGAGCACCCGCAGCGGGAGACGTACTGGGGTAACGTCAACCCGATCGGCATCCGCAGCGTCTACGACGAGGCGAAGCGGTTCGCCGAGGCGGCCACCATGGCCTACCACCGCAGCCGGGGCCTGGACGCCGCGATCGTCCGGATCTTCAACACGTACGGCCCGCGGATGCGGCCGGACGACGGGCGGGCCATCCCCACCTTCATCTCCCAGGCGCTGCGCGGCGAGCCGATCACCGTGCACGGCACCGGCAACCAGACCCGCTCGATCTGCTACGTCGAGGACCTCGTCCGGGGCATCCTGCTGCTGCTCGACTCCACCGAGACCGGGCCGATCAACTGCGGCACCGAGCACGAGATGAGCATGCGGCAACTGGCCGAGACGATCGTGTCACTCTCCGGCAGCACTTCCGAGGTGACGTACGTCACCCGGGCGGCCGACGACCCGGAGATGCGCCGGCCCGATCTGACCCTCGCCCGCGAACTGCTGGGATACGAGCCGACCGTGGCGCCCGAAGACGGCCTGCGGCGCACGATCGAGTACTTCCGCGAGCGGCTAGGGTAACCGCCCCGCCGCCACACCGGCCCGCGGATCAGGGCGGTACTCGCTCCGGCTACGTACCCTGAGTTACATGTCAGCGACCACGCCAGCCGGCCTTCCGCTCCCGTACCTGCACCGCAGCGCCGGGCGCGCGTCGGTGCCCGGCTCCGGTCGGAGCGCCACCGGACGCGCCCGCCCGGGTGAGCCGCGCTGGTACCCGGCGCCGGACGACGAACCGCAGGTCGGCGGGCCCGGCGGCCCGGGCGGGCCCGGCGGCCCGGGCGGGCCGAGCGGCCCGGACGGCCCCGGC
>NZ_QGSW01000357.1:0-27379 GCF_003176715.1 Micromonospora sp. S4605 | reverse complement strand
GACACAAGGCTATTCGTCGGCAGCGTCAGATGTGAATAAGGGACAGACCGTGGACAGCCCGCAGTCGATGGTCGAGCGCGAGGCGCTCAAGCTCGCCCTCCAGGAGCCGGTGCTGGCCGGGCCGATGTTCGACGCGGTCGAGGCGGTGGAGTACCGCCATCCGGTGCACGCCGCGGTGCGCGCCGCCGTGGCGGCGGTCGGCGGGGCGTCGGCCGCGACCGGTGGCGCGGTCTGGATCTCCTCGGTCCGCGACGCCTGCGAGGATCTCGCCGCCCAGGCGCTCGTCGGCGAGCTGGCCGTGGAGCCGCTGCGGATCGACGGCGAGCCGGATCCCCGCTACGTCTCGGTCACCATGGCCCGGTTGCAGTGGGGCTCGGTGACCAGCCGGATCAAGGAACTCAAGTCGCGGATCCAGCGGATCAACCCGGTGAGCAACAAGGACGAGTACTTCGCGCTCTTCGGCGAGCTGCTCTCGCTGGAGCAGCACGCCCGGGCGCTGCGCGAGCAGGCCGCGGGAGGGCTGTGATGGGACTGTTCAACCGCAAGCCGAAGCTGCCGGCCACCGCCCGCCCGCCGCTGGCCGCCGAGGAACGGGTGCTGGCCTGGGCCGCCGCCGGCAACGGCGAGGGCGACGGGGTGGTGGTGGCCAGCAACCTCGGGCTCTGGCTGCCCGGCCGGGGGCACCGGCTGGGCTGGCACGACATCCTCAAGGCGGTCTGGTCCGGCCGCGAGCTGACCGTCACGCCGGCCGAGCGGGTCGCCGAGCGCGACGGCTACCTGGTGGTCGCCGACTGCCCGACCGAGACGTACCTGCTGCTCGATCCGGGGGACCTGCCGCACCAGGTGCGGGCCCGGGTGACCCGCTCGGTGGCGTACACCCAGCACCACCCGCTGCCCGGCGGCGCCGGTCGGGTGGCCGCCCGGCGGGTGCCCGGCATGGACGGTCTGACCTGGACGGTCCGGCTCGACCCGGGCACCCCGGTCGACGACGACGCGGTGCTCGCCGAGACCGACCGGCTGGTCGCCGCCGCCCGCGCCGCCACCGCACCCACCGACGTCTGAGCACACCGGCCTGATCACGCCTGCCCGCGCCGGGCCACCGTCGCCGGGGGACAGCGCCCGTGCCGGGCCCGGTGGGAGCGGGGTCCGCGCCGGGCCCGGCCGAGGTCAGTTGGCGCCCAGGTCGCGCAGCGCCTTGTCCGCGCCGCGATGCAGCGGTACGGGGTCGGTCCGGCGGGCCGTCTCCAGGCTGATGCCCTTCGCGGCCGGGTTGGCCTGGGCCAGCGCGTCCTTGCGCTCGAACACCGTCCGGGTGATCGCGCAGGCCACGTTCGCGTCCAGGTCCTTGCGCACCAGCAGCACGTTCGGCACCACGATGGTCGGCGTGTCCGCCGCCGTGCCGTACGCGTCCTTGCTGATCGTGCCGGCCTGGTAGGCCGGGTTCAGCTCGGCCATCTTCGGCAGCAGCGGCATGATGTCGATGAACTTCACCTGGTCACCGGTGGTGGTGAAGAGGTCGGTCAGCCCGCCGGTGGGCAACCCGCCGGACCAGAAGAAGCCGTCGATGCTGCCGTCCTTGACGCCCTGCACCGTCTTGGCGAGGTCGAGCCGCTGCGCCTGGACGTCCTTGGCCGGATCCAGGCCGGCGGCCTCGAGCAGCCGGTTGGCGATCACCTCCGTGCCGGACTTGGGGGAGCCGGTGGAGATCCGCTTGCCCCGCATGTCCGCCACCGAGGCGATGCCCGCGTCGGCCCGCACCACGACCTGCGTGTAGTTGTCGTAGATCCGGGCGAGCGCCTCGATCGGCTGCGCGGCGGTGAAGCTGCCCTTGCCCTGCACCGCGTTGACCGCGCTGTCGAAGAGCGAGAAGGCGACGTCGTACTGGCCGGCGACCAGCTGCTCGATGTTCTGCACCGACGCGCCGGTCTCGGCGGCGGTGCCGGTCAGCTTCCCTCCGGTGGCGCCGGAGAGCTGGCCCGCGAGGGCGTTGCCGACCGGGTAGTAGACGCCGGTCGCGTTCCCGGTCGCGATGCCGACCCGGGTGTCCGCGGTCACCTCGCAGGTGACCTCGCTGGCGGTGTCGTCCTTCGCCGCGCCGCCCTGCCGGCCGCCGCAACCCGCCACGCCCGCCGCGGCGAGGGCGAGCACGCCCACCCCCGCCAGCAGCCGAATCCTGTTCCCGCTCACTGTCATACCTCCCTGACCTCCGGTGATCCGGCGCGCGGCCCGGCGGCCCGGCCGGCGGATCCGCGTCGTACGAGCACTCCGGTGCCGGCCACGGCGGCCAGCGCGACACCGACCGCCACCGGCACCGGTTCGAGCCAGAGCAGGGTCACGCCGGCCAGCGCGCCGAGGACGCGCTCCGGCACGCCGGCCGGGCCGACGCCGGGCAGCCAGCCGCCCGCCGCCACGGCCAGCACGGCGATGCTGAGCGCGACCACCACGGCGGCGACCGCGATCCGTCGCGCGCCGCCGATGCCGAGCAGCCCGAGGCCGGCGGGGGTGAGCACGAAGGCGATCGGCGTCAGGTAGGCCGGCAGGGCGTAGCGCAGGGTCTGCCACATGGTCGGCACCAGCCGGCCGCCGGTGACCGCCGCGGCCGCGACGGCGGCCAGCGCGGTCGGCGGGGAGACCTCGGAGAGCACCGCGAAGTAGAAGACGAACATCGCCACGGCGGGCGTCGACACGCCGAGGTCGAGCAACGCCGGACCGATGATCACCCAGCCGATGATGAACGAGGCGGTCACCGGCACGGCCAGGCCGAGCAGGCTGAGCGCGACGGCGGCGAGCACCGCGGTGAGCGCGAGCACCAGGGTCGGGTCCGAGGCGACCGCCTGCGCGCCGCTCACCAGCAGCGCGGCCGCCTGCGGGCCGAGGCCGGTCTTGGTGGTGGTGGCGGTGATGATGCCGGCGGCGGCGCAGACGGCGGTCACCGCCAGCACTCCGCGTACGCCGGCGGCGAGGGCCGCGGCGAGCCGGGCCGGGGTGAGCCGGTGGGCCCGGTCCAGGAAGGACAGCGCGGCGGCCAGGACGGTGGCCAGCACCACCGCGCGGGTGGCGGAGAACCCGACGGCGAGCAGCACGACGATGGCGACCAGCGAGGCGAAGTGGTAGCCGAACCGGGCCAGCAGCCGCCACGGCGAGGCGGTGTCGATCAGCACCGGGCGGACCCCGGACCGCCGGGCGTCGATCTCCACGGCCAGCAGGATGCCGAGGTAGTACAGGACGGTCGGCACGGTCGCCCAGCCGAGCACCTGAAGGTACGACACGCCCAGGTACTCGGCGATGATGAACGCCGCCGCGCCCAGCGTCGGTGGCGAGAGGATGGCGCCCACCCCGGCCGCCGCGAGCATGCCGCCGGCCCGCTCCGGCGGGTAGCCGGCCCGGCGCAGGATCGGCCAGGTGACCGCGCCGATGCTGACCGTCGTCGCGGCGCCGGAGCCGGAGACGGTGCCGAGCAGGAAGCCGGACGCGACGGCGGTACGCCCGGCGGCCGTCCGCGACCGGCGGAACGCGGCGGTGGACAGGTTGACGAAGAACCGCCCGGCGCCGGAGAAGTCGAGCACCGCGCCGTAGATGGTGAAGAGCACGATGTACGAGGCGGCCACGTCGAGCGGGGTGCCGTAGAAGCCGCTGTCGGAGTTGTAGAAGGCGTCGACCAGTTGGCTGAAGTCGAGCCCGGCGTGGGCGACCGGCCAGGACTGCGGCAGCAGCCCGCCGTAGTAGCCGTAGCCGAGGAACAGCAGGCAGACGGCGGGCAGGATCCAGCCGGTGGTGCGGCGGCACGCCTCCAGCAGCAGCAGGAGCAGCACCGTGCCCATCACCAGGTCCAGCGGCACGAGCAGGCCCTGCCGGTCGAGGAAGGCGTTGTACCCGCCGCCGCCGGCGCCGAGCCGGACCGGCAGCACGGGGTAGAGGCAGGCGAGCAGGGCGAGGGCGGCCAGCGTCCAGTCCGGCAGGGTCGGCCGCGCGTCGCCCAACGGCCGGCCCGGCTCGGCCGAGCCCCCCGATCCGTCCGAAACGGACCGGCCGGGCCGGATCGCGCGCCGGAGCCGGGCCGGCAGTGGCAGGTCGGCCGGGTAGGCCAGGAAGACCAGCGGCAGTACGCCCGCCAGGAAGATGATCAGGTAGTACTTGCTGCCCTGCGGCAGCGGGCGAAACACCTGCCAGAGGGCGAGCGCGGCGACCGCGAGCGCCACACCGGCGAGCAGCAGGCCGGCCGGTCCGGTGAGGGCCCGGCCGGGCTTCTCGTCCTCGAACCGGGCGGCCAGGTCGGACGTCGCGGCGTCGGCCACCGCCGGCCCGGTTCCGCCCGCTCCGGCGTCCGGCCGCGCGGCGGCGCCGCCGTCGGTCGCGATGCCCGCTGGGTTCGCGTCGCCTTCGGCGCGACCCGCGCAGACGCGCCCCGCCGGCCCGGCGGTGTCGGCGGCGGTGGTGCCGCCGTCCGGCCGCGCGGCGGGCTCGGTGCCGACGGCGTCGCCGTCCGGGTGGTCGGAGTCGCGCGGCACGGCGGGGGAGCCCGCCGGCATCGTTTCCGGGGCGGGCGGTGCTGCCGGCCGGGGCGGTGCCCCGGCTCCGGGTGGACCGGGCGCGGCCTGCGGTGCGTCGGCCGGGCGACCGGGTGGCGGTGAGCCGTCGGGTGAGCGGGTGGGCGACACGAAGGGACGATACACGTCGATCAACCGGTGGGCGGGGTATCGACATCGGTCCGCCCCATGTCGTCGGCGCGGGCGGCCGGGGCGCGGGTAAATCGGGTGGAGCTGTCGGACCCGGCGGCTAGGGTCGGGCGGTGACCACGGCTCAACCACTCATCCAGGCCCGGGGGCTGGTGAAGCGGTTCGGCGACTTCACCGCCGTCGACGGCATCGACGTCGAGGTGCGCTCCGGCGAGGCGTTCGGCTTCCTCGGGCCGAACGGCGCGGGCAAGTCCTCGACCATGCGCATGGTCGGCTGCATCTCCCCGCCGAGCGGCGGGGAGCTGCGCATTCTCGGCATGGATCCGGTCCGGGACGGCCCGGCGATCCGGGCCCGCCTCGGTGTCTGCCCGCAGCTCGACAACCTCGATCCCGAGCTGACCGTCCGGGAGAATCTGACCACCTACGCCCGCTACTTCGGCATCTCCCGCCGGGTGGCCCGGGCCCGCGCCGCCGAGCTGCTCGACTTCGTCCAGCTCAGCGAGCGCGCCGACAGCAAGGTCGAGCCGCTTTCCGGCGGCATGAAGCGCCGGCTGACCATCGCCCGCGCCCTGGTCAACGAGCCCGAGATCGTGCTGCTCGACGAGCCGACCACCGGCCTCGACCCGCAGGCCCGGCACCTGGTCTGGGAGCGGTTGTTCCGGCTCAAGCAGCAGGGCGTCACGCTGGTGCTCACCACGCACTACATGGACGAGGCCGAGCAGCTCTGCGACCGGCTGGTGGTGATGGACGGCGGCCGGATCGTCGCCGAGGGTTCACCGCGGGCGCTGATCGAGCAGCACTCCACCCGCGAGGTGGTCGAGTTGCGCTTCGCCGCCGAGTCGCAGGAGGCGTTCGCCGGCAAGGTCGACGGGCTGGCGGAGCGGGTCGAGGTGCTGCCCGACCGCATCCTGCTCTACGTCCCCGACGGCGACGCGGCGGTGGCCGAGGTCAACGCCCTCGGGCTCACCCCGGCCAACGTGCTGGTCCGGCGCAGCAGCCTGGAGGACGTCTTCCTGCACCTGACCGGGCGCACCCTGGTCGACTGACGCCGGTGCCGCCTGGCGGGTCCGGTGCCCGTAGCATCGCCCGGACGCCCGGCCGCCGGTGGCCCGGGCGCGACGAGCGGGGGTGCCGGTGTCTGTCGAAGCGGTGCGGTTGCGGCGTCAGGGCGGGCTCGGCGCGCTCTACCTCGGCATCTTCGCCACCGTCTGGTTCAGCGTGCCGGCCGCCGAGCAGCCGCTGCGCGGCGTGCTGGTGGCCGGCAGCGTGGCGGCGCTGCTCACCGCGGTCGGCGGCGGCCTCGTCACGGCCAGGTCCCGGGGTGCCGACGCCGGGCCCCGCGACCGCGCGGCGGACCGGCGCTACCTGCTGATCGTCGTGGCCGAGTTCGCCGCCGCCGCGCTCGGCGCCGTGGTGCTGGCCGCCGCCGGCTGGTCCGAGTTCATCCCGGCGCTGGTCTGCGCCGTGGTGGGGCTGCACTTCTTCCCGCTCGCCCCGGTGCTGGGCGACCCGCTGCTGCGGCCGCTCGGCGGGGCGATGTGCGCGGTGGCGCTGGCCGGGCTGGTGACCGGGCTGGCCACCGGGGTGTCGGCCGGCCTGGTGGTGGGCACCGGAGCGGGAGTGCTGCTGCTCGGCTACGCGCTCCGGTCGCTGCTCCGCGCGGTCCGCGGCTGACCGACTCGGCCCTGGCTGAGCTGGGCCGATCGGCCGTGCCGGTCATCGCGCCCTCGCCCAGTTCAGGAAGCGGTCGGCCAACCCGTCCGGCACCACCTGCCCGTTCAGCTCGGCCAGGTCGACGGTGGCTTCGTACATCAGCGTGCCGAGGTAGATCAGCAGGCCCGTCCGGTTCTCCCGGTACTCGCCGAGCAGCGCCAGCCGGGCCGGGGAGCAGGGCCAGGCGGCGCCGCACACCCGGCAGCGCCAGGACGGCCGCGCCGCCACGTGCGGGCGGTAGCGCGGCATCAGCGCGGGTCCTCCGCGCTCGGGCGCGGGCCCCTCCCCGGTCCGGCGCGGCGATGGCAGCCAGTGGCCACCGTTCGCCCGCCACTCCTGCGCCCGGGTCAGCCGCCCCGGGCGTCCCGCGCCGTCGGTGGGGAAGACCTGCGTCGGGGCGATCGCCCACTCCGGTCGGGTGTTGGGCGTACGCCGGGGGAGCGTGGCGGGTGGCGCCGGGCGCCGACAGCGCCAGAACCTGAGTCGCATGCGGTGAGCCTCCGTCGAGCTGGGAGGGGGCGCCCGGGACCTCGTTGTCGCCGGGCGCCCCCGGCCTGGTTCCGCCCGCCGTCTGATCCCGTGAGCGGTTCCGCTGCGTGACAGTTTGGTGAGAACCCGACTACGGTGGGAGATCCCGCGCGCCGACGACCAGGGCGTATGGCGGCCGGTCGCTGGCGGTACGAGGATGTACGGAGGCTGTCCGTGGAACGCTCGTCCATGTTGGACCACTTCGCGGAGGAGTTGCGGCTGGCCCGGGCCACCAGCGGCATGTCACAGAGCGCGCTGGCCGAGGCGCTGAGCTACTCGGGCGCCCTGGTCGCCAAGGTGGAGACGTGCGAGCGCCGCCCGAGCCTCGACTTCGCCCGGCGCTGCGACGCGGTGTTCGGCGCGGACGGCCGCTTCGAACGCATCCAACGCCGGATCAGCCGGGAAACCGTGGTGCCCTGGTTCCGCGACTGGGCCGGCATCGAGCAGGAGGCCACGGCGCTGCGCACGTTCGAACCGTTGTGCGTGCCCGGCCTGTTGCAGACCGAGG
Organism: Micromonospora sp. S4605; assembly: GCF_003176715.1. Classification (NCBI taxonomy): domain Bacteria; kingdom Bacillati; phylum Actinomycetota; class Actinomycetes; order Micromonosporales; family Micromonosporaceae; genus Micromonospora; species Micromonospora sp. S4605. The sequence continues at coordinate 19,954 of NZ_QGSW01000357.1, read as the reverse complement.
GCTACGCATACGCCATTCATGCCGGTGGCGGGCTCTTTGTGCCGAACGAGATCGAGCGGCAGGTGGCCGCCCGGTTGGATCGCCAGGCGCTGCTCACCCGCGACCGGCCGCCATTGCTCACGGCCGTCATCGACGAGTACGTGCTGCGCCGCCGCGTTGGCGGGCCGGAAATAATGCGCGAGCAGGTGCAGCACCTGGTGAAGCTCGGATCCACATTGCCTCGGGTGCGTATCCAGGTCGTGCCACTCGTTGCTGGCGCGTACCCTGGGCTCGCCGGTCCCTTCGTGATCGCTACTCAGCCCGCCGGCGAGGACGTCGTATACCTGGAGGGGCAGCGCCACGGGCAGGCGGTCGACCGGGCAGATTATGTGCAGCAGATGGTCGAGGTGTGGGAATCGATCCGTGGTGAGGCACTATCGCACCAGCAGTCCCTCGACCTGATGGCGGAGGTGGCGGAGACATGGACCTGACCGGCGCCCGGTGGCGCAAGAGCACCCGCAGCAGTGGCCAGGGCGGCAACTGCGTGGAGGTGGCCGACAACCTCCCCGGCGTGGTGGCCGTCCGCGATTCCAAGGACCCGGGCGGCCCGGCCCTGACCTTCGACCCCGCCGCCTGGCGCGCGTTCATCGCAGGCGTCGCTCGGCGATAGCTCGCTCACCCCGCAGGCCGCAGGCCGGTCCGGGCAGCTGGTGGCGGAGCGGTCGCCGGTCAGCCGGCGATGAGCAGGCCGACGCCGGCCAGCAGGGCCGCGGTGAGCACGGCGGCGAGAGTGGCGGCGCGGCGGCGGGCGTGCGTGCCGCCGACCAGCTTCAGGGCGAGGGCGAGCGGGCCGATGGGCTGCATGGTTCGAGATCCTTTCGGGCTGGTGGCGGCGATCCGGACGGCGGCGCCGAGGGTTCCCGCGGCGAGCCGCAGGGGTGACATGCCGAGTTCGGCGGCGCCGTGGACGTCCGCCTGCCACTGTTCGAGATGACGGGCGCGGGAGGCGCCGGGTAGCAGCGCGGCGGCGCAACGCACGAGGACGAGTGCGGCGCGGACGGGCGCCATCACGCCTCCCGCAGTCGGGCCGGGCGCTGGCTCGCCGCGCGGGCGGCGGCCTGGGCGCACAACCGCCGGGCGGCAACCGCGCCGTCGGCGGTGAGCTGGTACATCCGCCGCCGTGGGCCGCGGCGACCGGTCTCGTCCTCCCAGTGCGAGGTCACCCAGCCGTTGCGCTCCAGCCGTTCCAGCAGCGGATAGACAGTGCCGGACGGGCGCCCGGTGGCCTTGATGATCTCCAGCCCCCAGCGTGGCCGGTCGCTGTCGACCAGCACCCGCAGAACGTCGACCGTCGCCGCACCGATGCGTCCGAGTGGCTCCACGACGCCAAGGCTACCTATGTAGATTAAGCCTGTCCAGGGGTCAAGGCGGCCCGCCCGGGGCAGAAACTGCCAGACCGGATGCGGCCACCGCGTCGGAGATCACTGATATGTCGGCAACCTCCGACATATCTTGGGGACGGTGCCTGAAGACGACCAGCAACCGGTGCTTCTCGCTAGGGCGTGTCCTGTCGATCTTGTAGTGGTTGATCGTTGACGATGTGCCGGTGGTGCGCCGTGGCGAGCTGACGGATGCGGCGTGGGCGGTGATCGCGCCGTTGCTTCCGGAGCCGGGAGGTTCTCGAGACCGGTGGCGGGATCACCGCCAGGTCATCAATGGGGTTTTGTGGAAGCTGCGCACGGGTGCGCCGTGGCGGGACCTGCCGGAACGGTATGGGCCGTGGAAGACCTGCCCTGAACGCCTGCGCCGCTGGACGGCGGACGGCACGTGGGATCGGATCCTGGCCGCGGCGCAGGTCCACGACGACGGCACACCGGTGCAGTGGACGATCAGCGTCGACTCGTCGATCGTGCGGGCGCATCAGCATGCCGCTGGCGCCCGCAAAAAGGGGGATCCGCAACAAGTGCGGCGACGCCTGGTGCGCAAGATGGCGAGGCCATCGGCCGATCCAACGGCGGGCTAAGCACGACGATTCACCTCGCCGTCGACGGACCCGGCCGGCCGTTGTCGATCCTGCTCACCCCGGGCCAGGCCGGCGACAACCCGCAACTGTTGGCCCTGCTGGACGCGATTCGGGTCAACGAGCCCGGCCCCGGCCGGCCCGGCAAGCGTCCCGAGGTGCTGATCGCGGACAAGGGCTACGCCCACGACTCCACCCGCCAGCCTCGTGCTCATCGCATCCATCATCTGGCTCCGATGACCGACACCGCGGGCCCTAACCCAGCAGGCGTCTGCCAAGGGAGACACTGGAATCGGTGTAGCCGTGCCGGCTATAGAAGCGCACCGCACCGGCGTTGCGGTGGTGAATACCGGCCGACAAATAAGTGATCCCCTGGTCGATCGCCCACTGTTTCGCCGCATCCAGCAGCGCGGCTCCCACCCCGAGCCCTCGGACATCGGCCAGGACAACCGTGTGCACCTGCGCGGAGGGCTCAGGACGCAGGATCTGGTGCTCTGGCGGCTCGGAGTTCCGCAACACCTCAATCATCCCGACCACCCGGCCGTCATGAGACTCAGCAACGAGAACAGCATCCCGCCCCGCCTCATCGGTCAACATCGCGGTGAAGTGGCGTACCACCGCCTCACGCTGCGGAACGCGGTAGATGCGCGGATCGAGAGCGAGATGAGCCACGGCGTTGGCCAGGCGCAACTCCACCAACGAAGGAACATCGGCCAAAGCCGCCGGCCGAACCGCTAGCCGTGTCTGCTGCATCGTCGAGATCGTAGTGACAAGGCAACGACCTTGAGGTCCTCCCCATGATCGGCAGGACAGGGCCTAATCGGGTCGCGCTGCGGGGATCGCCGGGGTGCGGCGTTCTGGGTCAGCCAGGGCGCCGAAGCTGTGCTGATGCTGGTACGGCAACCCGCACACCTGGCTCGGCTCCGCCTTCGCCCACCCGGTCCGGGGTCGGCCCCGCCTGATCCGGTTGGGGGCGGGACGCATGGGCGTCCCGCCCCCAACCGGGGGTCACTCCAGGCCCGGCAACCGGGTGGCCGTCCGCCCGTCGGTGGTCAACCGGACCCCGTCGGCTCCGGCGAGCAGGACCTGTCCCGGTGCCCAGCTGAGCACCAGACCGCCCCGGGTCACCAGGTTCTTCGTGAAGTGCCGGCCGCGGTCGTGACTCACCCACAGGAACCCGTAACCGTTGGCGTCCGTGTCCCCGATCAGGAGGCTGCCATCCGCGCCCACCACCAGTTGCCGGTCGCCGCGCTGCCCGGCCGGCAGGTCGGTCTCGACCCGCTGCCAGGTCCGGCCGCCGTCGCCGGTCCGCATGATCGTGGCAAGGCTGCCGGCCGGCGGCGGACCGCCGCCCATTGGTGAGTAGGGCTCCGCCAGCAGGTACGCCACCTGCCCGCTTTCCGCCGCCACGGACATCACCGCGCCACCGTTCGGTGCCAGCACGGTCTCCCAGGTCGCGCCCCGGTCGGCGCTGCGCGCCAGCACGGAGGGCTGGTGCACATCGCCCGGCCAGAAGGCGGCCCAGAGCACCCCGTCCGGGCTCGCGTACAGGCTGTTCATCGGGTACGACGTCGGCACCCCCGCCCGCAGCCGGTAGGCGGTGCCCGTGTCGGGGTCGACGGCCATCGGTTCGCGCAGCCCCCACCACGCCAGTCCAGAGGAGACCAGTTGGGCCTTCGGTGGGAAGGCGTCCACGGTGACGATGGCGCTCGCCCCGTCCCGCCAGGTCCGCCCCTCGTCGGTGGACAGGTAGGACCGCCCGTCGACGCTCACCAGGTATGTCCGCGCGCTGAGCGGGAAGTATCGGACGTCCGACTTGCCCATCCCGTTCTCGATCCGGCAGGGCCCGTCGTATCGCGCCGGGCGGTACGACGACCAGGTACGCCCGAAGTCCCTGGTGTTGGTGAAGTTCAGCGCGCAGTTGACGTTGGTGACCCGGACGCCGACCACCGACCGGTCACTCAGGAGGAAGAGCTCAGCTCCGGCGGGTGGTGCCGGGACCGCTGTCGGGTCGGCAGTGGGTCTGCCGGCGCCGCCCAGGCCCCCGGCGACCGGGGTCAGCGCCGTGCCGGCGAGCGCGGCCACGACGGCCAGCAGCAGCCCGCCGCGCCGCTTGCGCCGGGCCTGGCCGCGCGTACTGGCAATCGAGCGGAGCTCGTCGAGCGGCGGCTGCCGGACGGCCCGGCTGAGCGTGGCGACATCGAAGCCGGGCAGTTCACGATCGGACATCGGTCCTCCCGATAGTGGTGACGGTGACGTCGGAGCCGGCATCGGCCGGGTCAACCTCGGCGAGCAGTCGGGCGAGAGCCTGCCGGCCACGGGAGAGTCGCGACTTGACCGTGCCGGCCGATACGCCGAGCGTCGCCGCGACCTCGTCCACCGGAAGGTCGACCAGGTAGTGCAGGGCCAACGCGTGTCGCTGCCCCTCGGGCAGGTCGCGCAGCGCGGCGAGCAGGGCGAGGTGTTCGGGTGACCGGTCCGCGACCTCGGGCGGCGGTCCGATGCGGCGCAGCAACCTGTCCAGCACCCGCCGGCGCCGATGCCGGCTACGCACGACGTTCACCGCCACCCGGCGCAACCACGCCTGCGGGTTCTCCAACGCGGCGAAGCTGCGCGGCGCCATCAGCGCCCGGGTGAACGCCTCCTGGACCGCCTCCTGCGCCTCGTTCAGGTCGCCGGTCACCGCGTACAACTGGACGACCAGCCGGCGGTAGCAGGCCGCGTACAGCTCGGAGATCAGTTCGTCGGACATCGTCACCTCCCCTCCCACCTCTTCCACTCGCGGGCGGAGAGAAAGGTTCCGGGCGACCGGCCAGAAGATGTCGGCCACCCCGAACGCGAGCGCGAAGGCTGCTCGGCGCGGTCGACGTCGGCCATCCCGACCTGGGCCGCCTCCCGGTGATGTGCGCCGACGTGCTCCAGCACGGCCAACGCGTCGGAAATCATTGACATGTCGGCAACCTCCGACATATCTTGGGACCGTGCCCGAAGATGACGTGTTCCTCGCGCTGGCGAACCCGGTGCGCCGCAGGCTGCTGCAGTTGCTCGCGGAGGGACCTCGAACGGCAGGCGACCTCGCCGACCAGTTCGAGTTGAGCCGGCCCGCTGTCGCCGAACACCTGCAGGTGCTCCGGCGGGCCGCGCTGGTGTGCGATGAACCCAGGGGCCGCCAACGGCACTACCACCTCACCGCGGAGCCCCTCGCCCAGGTCGGCGACTGGCTCCACCCGTTCGAGCGATTCTGGCGCCAGCGGCTGCGCTCGCTCGCCGATGTCGCCGAGGAGGACCAATGACCACAACCAACACCGACACGATCGCCATCGACCAGTTCGTCGACGCCCCACCGAGCAAGGTCTGGCGCACGCTCACCGAGCCCGCACTGCACGCCCGCTGGTGGGTCCCCGGCGACATCGCCGCGATCGTCGGTCACCGCTTCCATCTTCAGATGCCCGGCTGGGGATCGGTGCCCTGCGAAGTGCTCGAAGTCGTCCCCGAACAGAGGCTCGTCTACACCTTCAACGAGACCTGGACGCTGACCTGGCGTCTCGCCGCGGAAGGCAGAGGCACCCGCCTGTTCTTCGAGCACAGCGGATTCGACTTCGACCGGAAGTCCGACCGTGACGCCTTCAACCGCATGGGACCCGGATGGCGAGACAAGGTGCTGCCGCAACTGGTCCAGACCGCCAGCCAGCTCACCGACTGAGATTCAAGCCCGCCTGGCCCCGTGCAACGGCCAGCACGCCTCCGGTCCGCCGTCCGGGCGGCGGACCGGGCGCGTACCCGCCGGGCGGCCACCGCCCCGCCGGCGGTGAGCCGGCACGTCCGCCGCCGCGGGCCGCGGCGGTCGACGTGCTCGGTAGCCCCGCCGCCGCGGAAACTGCCACGACAGGTGCGTACGCCGGTCGTAGGGTGGCCACGGCCTGTCGTACCCCCGGGGTAGGAAGGCCGTGGTGGACGGCGGCGACAGGGGTGAGCGGGTGAGTGTGACGCGACAGGCGCGGGAGCGGGTGCGGCCGCCGCTGCCCCGGGTGCCGGCGCTCGCGGTGCTGGCGCACTACCTGGTCGGCTATCGGCGCACCTGGCGGGCCGGGGTGTTCTCCTCGTTCCTGCTGCCGGTGCTGACAGTGGTCGGCTTCGGGCTGGGCGTGGGGGCCTACATCGACCAGGGCGTCGGCGGGGTGCGCTACCTCGACTGGCTGGTGCCGGGGCTGATCGCCTCGACCGCGGTGCAGGTGGCCATCGGCGAGTCGACCTGGCCGGTGTTCAGCAACTTCCAGTGGATCAAGACCTACTTCGCGCAGAGCGCCGCGCCGCTGCGGGTGGCCGACATCCTCACCGGTCACCTGGCCTTCGTGCTGTTCCGGGTGCTCACCACGATCGCCGCGTTCCTGGTGGTGACCGCCCTGTTCGGGGCGCTGCGCTCGCCCTGGGCGCTGGTGGTGCCGGCGGTGGTGGCGCTGCTCGGGCTGGCCGTGGCGGCGCCCACCTTCGCCTACGCGTCGGCGGTCGACACCGACAGCTGGCTGGCCATGCTGTTCCGCTTCGCGGTCATCCCGATGACGCTCTTCGCCGGGGTGTTCTTCCCGGTCGAGTCGCTGCCGGTGGGGCTGCGCTGGGTGGCCTACGCGACGCCGCTCTGGCACGGCGTCGACCTGTGCCGGGCGGCCACCCTGGGTGTCGCTCCGCAGTGGTCGGTCGCCGGCCACCTGCTCTACCTCGCCGCCTGGGCGCTCGGCGGCTGGCTGCTGGCCCACCGCGCGTTCCGCCGCAAGCTGGTCGTCTGAGGAAGGCTGTCGTGGTCACTCTCGTACTGCCCCGGCTGGTCGACGTCTCCGCCGCGAGCCGACGGTCGGTGTCGGTCGCCGAGCGCAACGTCGCGGCACTGAAGTCGGTCTACTGGCTGCTGCTCCTCTCCGGCTTCGTGGAGCCGCTGCTCTACCTGCTCTCCATCGGGGTCGGGGTGGGCGCCCTGGTCGGCGACCTCACCCTGCCCGGCGGGCAGGTCGTCTCGTACGCGGCGTTCGTGGCCCCGGCGATGCTGGCCTCGTCGGCGATGACCGGCGCGCTGGCCGAGACCACCTTCAACTTCTTCGGGAAGATGAAGTACATGAAGCTGTACGACGGGGTGATCGCCACCCCCGTGCAGCCGTTCGAGATCGCCCTCGGCGAGCTGGGCTGGGCGATGCTGCGGGGCAGCGCCTACTCGGCGGCCTTCCTCGCCGTGATGGTGGCCATGGACCTCACCACCCCCGCCCGGGCGCTGGTCGCCTTCCCGGGGGCGGTGCTGGTCGGTTTCGCCTTCGGGGCGATCGGCATGGCCATCTCCACCTTCATGCGCAGTTGGCAGGATTTCGACCTGATGGGGTCGGCCCAGTTCACCCTCTTCCTCTTCTCCGGCACCTTCGTGCCGGCCGAGGCGTACCCGTCGGTGCTGCGCTGGCTGGTCGAGGTGACCCCGCTCTACCGGGCGGTGCACCTGATCCGGGGCGTCACCGTCGGCGGCGACGGCTGGTCGTGGTTGCCCGACGTGCTCTACCTGCTGGCCGTGCTGGCCGTCGGGTTGCTGGTGGCTTCGCGCCGGATGGGCAGGTTGCTCTACAAGTAGCGGCCCGTGGTGTGTCGACAGTCATGCCGGCAGCCTTTGCTTGACCGGTCAAGCAATGCACATACTTGACCGGTCAATTGCCTGTCCCGTGCCCTGGAGACCACCCATGCCTGAGCTGGAGTTCGGACTCGACACCTTCGGCGACGTCCCGCAGGACGACTCCGGTGCGCTGGTCTCCCACGCCGCCGCGATCCGGCAGGTCGTCGACGAGGCGGTGCTGGCCGAGCAGGTCGGCGTCGACGTCATCGCCCTCGGCGAGCACCACCGGCCCGAGTACTCGATCTCGACCCCGGAGACCGTCCTCGCCGGCATCGCCACCCGCACCTCACGGATCCGGCTCGCCTCCGGCGTGACGGTGCTGAGCTCGGACGACCCGGTCCGGGTGTTCCAACGCTTCGCCACCGTGGACGCGATGTCGAACGGCCGGGCCGAGGTCATCCTCGGTCGTGGCTCGTTCACCGAGTCCTTCCCGCTGTTCGGCTACGACCTGAGCGACTACGACGTGCTGTTCGAGGAGAAGATCGAGCTGTTCGCCAAGCTGCTCGACGAGAAGCCGGTCACCTGGAGCGGCACCAAGCGTGCCCCGCTCGACAACGCCGACGTCTTCCCGAAGACGGAATCGGGGCGCCTCACCACCTGGGTGGGCGTTGGTGGCTCGCCGCAGTCGGTGGTCCGCACCGCCCGTTACGGCCTGCCGCTCATGCTCGCCATCATCGGTGGCCAGCCGGGGCGCTTCGCGCCGTACATCGACCTGTACCGGCGGGCGGCCGCGCAGTTCGGCACGACCGCGTACCCGGTCGGCATGCACTCGCCGGGCTTCATCGCCGACACCGACGAGGAGGCCAAGGAGATCTACTGGCCGCACTACCGGATCATGCGCGACCGGATCGGCGCGCTCCGCGGTTGGCCGCCCATCCGGCGTGTGGAGTTCGACGCCGAGGTCGAGCAGGGGTCCCTCTACATCGGTTCACCGGAGACCGTCGCCCGCAGGATCGCCCGCGCGGTCAGCACCCTCGGCGTCGGCCGGTTCGACCTCATCTACACCGCGGGCGCCCAGCCGATCAGCGCGCGGCTGCGGGCCGTCGAGCTCTACGGCACCAAGGTGGTACCGATGGTCCGCGACATCCTCGCCGGCTGACCCCCGTTCGAGGCGGCGGGTCCGCCACCCCGGCAGCGGCGAGACAACCTGGGAGAAGGACATGAACGACGTCGTCCGGCAGGGCCCGAAGACCCTCGGCATCCTCGGCGCTGGCAAGGTGGGCACCGTGCTCGCCCGGCTCGCCCTGGCCGCCGGCTACCAGGTGCTCATCGCGGGCTCCGGCGACCCGGCGAAGATCGCCCTCACCGTCGACGTGCTCACGCCCGGGGCGGTCGCCGTCACCGCCACCGAGGCCGCGGCCCGGGCCGACCTCGTCATCCTCGCCCTTCCGCTGGGCAGGTACCGCACCATCCCGGCGGACGCGCTGCGCGGCAAGCTGGTCGTCGACGCCATGAACTACTGGTGGGAGGTCGACGGCATCCGCGACGACCTCACCGACCCGCGCACCTCGTCCAGCGAGATCGTCCAGTCCTTCCTGCCCGGCTCCCGGGTGGTCAAGGCGTTCAACCACATGGGCTACCACGACCTCGAGGACGGAGCCCGCCCCGCGGGCGACCCCGGCCGCAAGGCCCTGGCCATCGCCGGCGACGACCCCGCCGACCTCGACACGGTCGCCGCGCTGGTCGACGCGCTCGGCTTCGACCCGGTCGTCGCCGGCCCGCTCGCGGCCGGCGTCAGTCTCGAACCGGGCACCGACCTGTTCGGTGCCAACGTCGACGCCGACGAGATCCGCGCCCGGCTCGACCGGTTCCCGCAGTCGGAGCGCGGGCAACTCATCGCCCGCGCGCGAGCCTGAGCCGAGGGCAGGCCACGGCGGGGCGGCGTCCGGCCGGTCCGCGGTGCCCGATGCCGCCTGCCCCCTGAGGTCCGCCGACGCCGCCGACACCGCCGACGCCGCCGACGCCGCCGACGCCGACGCCCGCGCCGAGACCTACGCCTGCGCCAGCGCCGGATGGGCAGGTTGCGCTCCGACCGGGTGGTTAACCGGCCCCTGCCTCGGGCATGTCGGGGGATGACGCCGACGACGAGGGAGGGGCGATGGCCGCCGACAATTCTTCCGCCCGCGAGGGGCGGGACCCCGCCGGGCCGGTCGGGCCCGACGAGGGGCCGGAGAGCCCGGCCCAGCTGCCGGGCACCGGGTGGAAGGCGGCGCTGCGGCGCACCGTCCGCGAGTTCCAGGACGACAGCCTGACCGACTGGGCGGCGGCGCTGACCTACTACGGCGTGCTCTCCATCTTCCCCGGCCTGCTGGTGCTGATTTCCATCCTCGGCCTGCTCGGGCCGCAGGCCACCCAGGGCGTCAAGGACACCGTCAACGACGCGGTGCCCCAGGAGAACATCCGGGAGATCATCGACACCGCGATCGGCCAGGCGCAACAGAGCGGCGGGCTGGCGAGCCTGGCCGCGATCCTCGGTCTGCTGGCCGCCTTCTGGTCCGCGTCCGGCTACATCGCGGCGTTCATGCGCGCCTCGAACACCATCTACGACGTGCCCGAGGGCCGGCCGATCTGGAAGACGCTGCCGATCCGGATCGGCGTCACCGCGGTGATCGGGGTGATGCTGCTGGCCTCCGCGGTGATCGTGGTCTTCACCGGTGGCCTGGCCGAGCAGGTCGGCGAGGCGATCGGGGTCGGCGCCACGGTGGTGACGGTCTGGAACATCGCCAAGTGGCCGGTGCTGCTGATCCTGGTGAGCCTGATGTTCGCGATCCTCTACTGGGCCTCGCCGAACGCGCGGCACGGCGGGTTCCGCTGGGTCAGCCCCGGCGGGGTGCTGGCCGTGGTGATCTGGCTGGTGGTTTCCGGCCTCTTCGCGCTCTACGTGAGCAACTTCGGCTCGTACAACAAGACGTACGGGGCGCTGGCCGGCGTGATCATCTTCCTGGTCTGGCTCTGGCTCAGCAACATCGCGATCCTGCTCGGCGCCGAGTTCGACGCCGAACTTGAACGCAGCCGCGCCATCTCGGCCGGGCACGCGGCCGACGAGGAGCCGTACGTCGAGCTGCGCGACGACCGCAAGCTCCGCAAGAAGCGCAACACCGGCCACCGCTGACCGCGCCCCGCCCCGGCCTCCGCCCCGCCACCGGAACAGGTGGCGGGGCGGTTCGCGTTCGCACCCGATCCGAACTGCGCGGATGTCACCGCCGGCCGGCGCTGCTTTTCTTGATCCACTATTAGCTTTTGTTCGGACGGACAAAAGTTGGCGTCAGATGGGCCGAAGCTCTGGACAGGTGGCACGGAACGCTCCTACTGTGTCGGGCACAACACCTCGGCGTTGCGCCGACGTGGACGAGCCCCTGAAGAGGTGAGCCCGGTGCGGAGCGTGGACCCGTTGCACGTACGGCTGTTGCGGTTGCTCCGCGACGAGGGGGCGGTGTCCCGGGCCGAGCTGGCCGACCGGTTGCAGATGCCCCGCCCCCGCCTGCTCGCGGAGCTGGAACGGCTGGTCGGCCTCGGTTACGTGGCCGAGGCGGGGCTGGCCGCCTCCCGCGGCGGTCGACGCTCCACCCTTGTCGAACTCAGCCCGCACCTGCGGTTCGCCGCTGTCGACCTGGGCGCCAGCTCGATCGACGTCGAGGTGGTCAACGGCCGGCTGGAACCGGTCGCCGCGTACGCCGAACCGGCCGACATCCGCTCCGGGCCGAAGCTGATCCTCCAGCGGGTCAACGAGCTGCTGCACAAGGCCAAGGTGGACGGCGCCTACGAGCGCCTCGACGCGGTCGGCATCGGCGTGCCCGGCCCGGTCAGCTTCCGCGACGGCGTCCCGGTCTCCCCGCCGATCATGCCCGGGTGGGACCGGTTCCCGGTACGCGAGCTGCTCACCCGGGAGCACGGCTGCCCGGCCGTGGTCGACAACGACGTCAACATCATGGCGATCGGGGAGCGGCACGGCGGGGTGGCCCACTCGGTCGACGACTTCCTCTACGTCAAGATCGGCACCGGCATCGGCTGCGGCATCTACCTCAGCGGCGAGGTCTACCGGGGCACCGACGGCTGCGCCGGGGACATCGGCCACATCCAGGTCGACTCGCACGGTCCGATGTGCTCGTGCGGCAACGTCGGCTGCCTGGAGGCGCTGTTCAGCGGCGCCGCGCTGGCCAAGGACGCGACCGCCGCCGCGCGCAGCGGCGCCTCGCCGGCGCTGGCCGAGCGGCTCGCCGCCCGGGGCGAGGTGACCGCGCTGGACGTCGCCGAGGGTGCCGTCGAGGGCGACGTCACCTGCATCCAGCTGATCCGCGACGGGGGGCGGCGGGTCGGCGGCGTACTGGCCGGGCTGGTCAGCTTCACCAATCCGTCGATGATCGTGATCGGCGGTGGGCTCGCCCAGCTCGGGCACATCCTGCTGGCCGAGATCCGCAGCGTGGTCTACCGCCGGTCGCTGCCGCTGGCCACCGGCAACCTCCCGGTCGTCCTGTCCGAGCTGGGGCCGCGCGCCGGGGTGGCCGGCGCCGCCGTCCTCGCCAGCGACGTGGCCTTCGGCGAGGCGTCATGACCGAGCAGCGCGCGCAACCCGAGGAGGCCGTCGTGACAGATGCTCCGCTGGTCGAGGCGCCCGCCGACGCCGTCGCGGGCGAGGTGGTGCTGCGCCTCACCGACGTGGTGAAGACCTTCCCGGGCGTACGGGCCCTGGACGGGGTGCAGCTGGAGGTGCGCGCCGGTGAGGTGCACTGCCTGCTCGGGCAGAACGGCGCCGGCAAGTCCACCCTGATCAAGGTGCTGGCCGGGGTACACCGGCCCGACTCGGGGCTGGTCGAGTGGCGCGGCGAGCCGGTCACCTTCGCCAACCCGCAGGCCGCCATGCGCGCCGGCATCGCCACCATCTACCAGGAACTCGACCTGGTCGAGGACCTCTCGGTCGCGGAGAACGCCTTCCTCGGCCACGAGCCGCGCCGGTTCGGCTTCGTCCGGCGCGGGCACATGGCCCGGCGTACCCGGCAGATCCTCGGCCGGCTCGGCCACGCCGAGATCGCGCCCGGGCGGATGGTCCGCGCCCTGCCGGCCGCCGGCAAGCAGGTGGTCAGCATGGCCCGCGCGCTCTCCCACGAGGCGCGACTGATCATCATGGACGAGCCGAGCGCGGTGCTGGCGCACGACGAGGTCGGCAACCTGTTCCGGATCATCCGCGAGCTGACTGCCCAGGGCATCGCCGTCATCTACATCTCGCACCGGCTGGAGGAGATCCGCGAGATCGGCGACCGGGTCACCGTACTCAAGGACGGCCGGACCACCGCGGCGAACCTGCCGGCCCGCGACACCCCGACCCGCGACCTGGTCAGCCGGATGACCGGCCGCACCATCGAGTACGTCTTCCCGGACCGCCCGGCCGCCGAGCCGCGCGGCGAGGAACTGCTGCGGGTGGACGGGTTGACCCGGGCGGGGGAGTTCGCCGACGTCTCGCTCAGCGTCCGGCCCGGCGAGATCGTGGGCATCGCCGGGCTGGTCGGCTCGGGCCGCTCCGAGCTGCTGGAGACCATCTACGGCGCCCGCCGGGCCGAGGCGGGCACGGTCACCATGGCCGGCCGGACGCTGCGCCCGGGCAACGTCGGCGCGGCGGTACGGGCCGGCATGGGGATGGCCCCGGAGGAGCGCAAGAGTCAGGCGCTGCTGCTCGGCGAGCCGGTCTACCGCAACGTCACGCTGGCCACCTTCGGCCGCTACGCCCGGTTCGGCTTCACCGACACCGGCCGGGAGCGAGCCGAGGCGGACCGGATCGCGGCGAGCCTGGAGCTGCGCCCCCGCGACGTCCGCCGGCCGGTGCGCACCCTCTCCGGCGGCAACCAGCAGAAGGTGGTGGTCGGGCGGTGGCTGCTCGGCGACACCCGGCTGCTGCTGCTCGACGAGCCGACCCGGGGCGTGGACGTCGGCGCCCGGTCCGAGCTGTACCAGGTCATCCGGGCCCTGGCGGCCCGCGGCGTCGGGGTGCTGCTGGTCTCCAGCGAGGTGCCCGAGGTGCTCGGTCTGGCCGACCGGGTGCTGGTGATGCGGGAGGGGCGGGTCGTCCGCGAAGCCCCGGCCGGCGAACTCGACGAGAACACCGTGCTCGACCTCGTCATGGCGGGGTCCCTGATGGAAGGCGCACCGGCATGAGCGATGTACCTCCCACACCCACCGCGGAGCGGGCGGCGCAGCTGCCGGCGCAGTCCCCGCCGGTGGACCCGGCGGAGACGGCCGCGGCCGGCGACCACGCGGCGGCTGGTCGGCTCTCCTGGTGGCGGGGCGACGGCGGCGAGGGCGCCCGCCGCAACCTCGCGCTGATCGGGGTGCTGCTGGTGCTGATCGTGATCGGCGCGATCACCCGCTCCGACCTCTACTCCAACCCGGACTGGGTCTGGGACAACGTGCTGAGCATCCTCAAGCTGGCCTCGGTGGTCGGCGTGGTCACCGTCGGGATGACCTTCGTGATCATCGGCGGTGGCATCGACCTCTCGGTCGGCGCGATCGTCGCACTGGCCGGGGTCTGGTGCACCACGGTGGCCACCCAGAGCTACGGGGCCGGCGGCATGATCTTCAGCGCGCTCACCGTCGGCCTCGCGGTCGGCCTGGTCAACGGGCTGCTCATCTCGTACGGCCGGCTGGTGCCGTTCATCGCCACGCTGGCCATGCTGGTGGCCGCCCGCGGCCTGGCCGCCGAGATCTCCGACAAGCAGACCCAGGTGTCGGACAACTCCTTCATCAACGGCCTGGCCAGCAACGACCTGCTCGGCATCCCGCTGCTGGTCTACATCCTCGCCGCGGTGGTGGCGGCCGGCTGGGTGCTGCTCAACCGGACCACCTTCGGCCGCCGCACGGTGGCGGTCGGCGGCAACCCGGAGGCGGCCCGGCTGGCCGGGATCAACGTCAAGCGGCACACCCTGCTGCTCTACGCGCTCTCCGGGCTGTGCTGCGGCATCGCCGCCATCATGCTCACCGCCCAGGCCAACTCGGCCCAGGCGGCGATGGCGAACCTCTACGAACTGGACGCGATCGCCGCCGCGATCATCGGCGGCACGCTGCTCAGCGGCGGGCGGGGCACCATCATCGGTTCCCTGCTCGGGGTGGTCATCTTCGCCACCATCACCAACCTCTTCGCCATCAACGGCCTCTCCACCGAGGCCCAGAACATGGTCAAGGGCGGCATCATCGTCGCGGCCGTCCTGGTCCAGCAGGTCAAGTTCCGCAGCGTCACCCAGTTCCTGAGCCGCAACCGGCTCACCACCACCTGACCCGATCCCGACCACGCACCACCCGGGCCGCCGGTGCACGCGACGGTGGCCTGGCCCCGCACACCCTTTTTCCGAGCACCGCGAACCCCCTTCCCTCCACCACCGCGAACACAGGAGGTCGTCATGACCCAGCACAGTCGCGACCTGTCGCGCCGCAGACTGCTCTTCGGCGGGGCCGCCGTGGGCGCCGGTGTGCTCCTCGCCGGGTGCACCAGCAACGAGCAGGAGCCGACCGAGGCGCAGACCAAGGCGGCCGGCGCGCCCGGCGGCAACAGCGAGCCCGGCAAGCGGGTGACGATCGGCTTCTCCGCGCCGGCCGCGGACCACGGCTGGATCGCCGCCATCACCAACAACGCCAAGGCCCAGGCCGGGACGTACTCCGACGTGGAGTTCAAGACGGTCGAGGCCGGCGCGGACGCGGCGGCCCAGCGGGCGGCGCTGTCCACCCTGATCTCGCAGAAGCCGGACGTCATCGTGCTGTTGCCGCACGACGGCAAGGAACTCAACGCCTTCGGCCTGGAGGCGATGAACGCCGGCATCCCGGTGGTCAACCTGGACCGGGCGTTCCCGGACGCGCGGGCCTACCGGCTGCAGATCAAGGGCGACAACTACGGCATGGGGGTGGCCGCCGCCACCTACATGATCGCGCAGTTCAAGGCGAAGAACCTGACCAACCCGGTGATCGGCGAGATCGCCGGCATCGACTCGCTGGAGCTGACCCAGGAGCGGTCGAAGGGCTTCGCCGACACGCTCACCGCTGCCGGTTTCCGGATCGCCAACCGCCGGGCGGCGGAGTTCACCGCCGACTCGGGCCAGCGGGAGGCCGCCCAGCTGCTCCAGGCGCTGCCGAAGATGGACGCGCTCTGGAACCACGACGACGACCAGGGCATCGGCGTGCTGGCCGCGATCAACCAGGCCAACCGCAAGGAGTTCTTCATGGTCGGCGGCGCCGGCTCGAAGAAGGCGATGGAGGACATCCAGGCGGACAACACCCCGCTCAAGGCGACGGTCACCTACAGCCCGTCGATGGCCTCGTCGGCCATCTCGCTGGCTCGGCTGATCGGCCAGGGCCGGGGCATGTCCGACCTGGTGGAGCTCCAGGTGCCGAAGGAAATCATCCTCGCCTCCGAGACGATCACCAAGGAGAACGCGAGCAACTACCTCAAGCTCGGGTTCTGATACACGGGGGGAGACCCACCTTGTCCACGACGAACAAGCAACTGCGGGTCGGCATGGTCGGCTACGCGTTCATGGGCGCCGCGCACTCGCAGGCGTGGCGCACCGTGAACCGGGTGTACGACCTGCCGGCGCGGGCCCGGATGGCGTTGATCTGCGGCCGGGACGCCGGGAAGGTGGCCGACGCCGCCGACCGGCTCGGCTGGGAGGCGTACACCACGGACTGGCGTGACCTGGTCAGCCGGGACGACATCGACGTGGTGGACGTCTGCACGCCGGGCGACAGCCATGCCGAGATCGCGCTCGCCGCGCTGGCCGCCGGCAAGCACGTGCTGTGCGAGAAGCCACTGGCCAACACGGTCTCCGAGGCCCGGGCGATGGCCGCCGCGGCGGCCACCGCCCAGGCCGCCGGGGTGCGGTCGATGTGCGGGTTCAACTACCGCCGGGTGCCCGCGGTCACGATGATGCGGCAGCTGGTCGCCGACGGACGGCTCGGAGTGATCCGGCACGTCCGGGCGACGTACCTGCAGGACTGGATCGTGGACCCGCAGTTCCCGCTGGTCTGGCGGTTGCAGAAGGACAGGGCGGGCTCCGGCGCGCTCGGCGACATCGGCGCGCACATCATCGACCTGACCCAGTTCGTCACCGGGCAGCGGATCGCCGGGGTCAGTGCGGTGACCGAGACGTTCGTCAAGGAGCGGCCGCTGCCCGCGGAGTCGAGCGGGTTGGCGGCCACCGTGGACGCTGCGGGCCCGGTCGACGGGCACGGTTCCGTCGACGGGCACGCCCCGGCCACCGGCCCGGTCACCGTCGACGACGCCGCGGTCTTCGTGGCCCGGCTCGACGGCGGCGCGCTGGCCACGTACGAGGCGAGCCGGTTCGCCACCGGCCGCAAGAACGCCCTCCGGGTGGAGATCAACGGCTCCCTCGGAACCGTGGTCTTCGACCTGGAACGCCTCAACGAGCTGGAGTTCTACGACGCCACCCGACCGACGGCCGAGCAGGGCTTCAGCCGCATCCTGGTGACCGAGGGCGAGCACCCGTACATGTCGGCCTGGTGGCCGCCCGGCCACATCATCGGCTACGAGCACTCGTTCACCCACCAGATGCGGGACTTCATCGAGGCGATCGCCACCGGCGTCGACCCGGCCCCCTCCTTCGCCGACGCGTTGCAGGTCCAGCTCGTGCTGGACGCGGTGACCCGGTCGGCGGAGCTCGGTTCCTCGTGGACCGAGGTGGAGCCGGCGCTGGCCCCGGTGGCTGCCTGAGCCACCTCCGGGACCGACCGGCGAGGGCCCGGCCGCGGTTTGCGCCCCGCGGCTGGGACGAGGCCGGTTCCGGAGGACGTGCCGCCGGGCCGTACGGCCCGGTGACGCACGAGCAGGACGGTCGTCCGGTGCGGCCGGACCGGGATTCCCCGGCCGCACCGGAGGGCCGCCACCAACCCGGCGATCCGGAGGACCAGATGGCACTGCCCACCGCTCGCGTCCACACCGTCCACCGCTCACACCCCAACGGGTGGTCCGCACCCCGGGCATCGACCGATCCGGCGAACGGCGCCGGCTGAGACGTCCGGCCGGGGCGTGCCGTCGCTCCGACCGGTCGGATGCGGGGGAGGCAGGGTCGAGACGCCGACCGACCCTGCCTACCAGCCCCGTCCGTCCGGCCCGCACCGGGAGCCGGTCCGGCGCCGTTGCCGCCGACTTCGACGCCGGCCGGTCAGCTCCACCCGAGGTGGACGGCCGGACGGGGCCCATCCGCTCCGCACGAAGATCTTCCGCAGCGCAAAGAAATATGTATATAATTCTATTTCCGGCCGGTTCCTCCTGATCTGGGAAGGAGCACCATGCGTACGGGTGTCTGGCTGGTGGGGGCGCGCGGCTCGGTCGCGACCACCAGCATCGTGGGAGCGCTCGCCCTGCGGGCCGGGCTGGCCGGCCCCACCGGCTGCGTCACCGAGCTGGCCGAACTGCGCGGCCCCGCCCTGCCGTCCTTCGCCGACCTGGTCTTCGGCGGCCACGACGTGGTCGCCACCCCGCTGGTCAAGCGGGCCGAGGCGCTCGCCGCCGCCGGCGTGCTGCCGGGGCGGCTGGTCGCCGCGCTGGCCGACGAACTGGCCACGGTCGAGCGGGAACTGCGCCCCGCGCCGGCCGGCGGCAGCCAGGCCGACCGGGCCGTCGCCACCGTCCGTGACCTCGACGACTTCCGCCGCCGGCACGAGCTGGACCGGGTGGTGGTGGTCAACGTCTCGGCCACCGAACCCCTCGCCCGGCCGCACCCGGCGCACGCCGACCCGGCCGCGCTGCGGGCCGCGCTCGCCGGACCCGAGGAGGTGCTGCCGGTCAGCTCGCTCTACGCGTACGCGGCCGTCACCGCGGGCTGCCCGTACGTCGACTTCACCCCGTCCACCGGGCTGCGACTGCCGGCGCTGCGCGCGCTGGCCGACGAGCGCGGCCTGCCGTACGCCGGGCACGACGGCAAGACCGGGGAGACCCTGGTCAAGTCGGTGCTCGCGCCGATGTTCGCGATGCGGCACCTGGCGGTGCGCTCCTGGTCCGGGGTGAACCTGCTCGGCGGCGGCGACGGCGCCACGCTCGCCGACCCGGCCGCCAACGCCGCCAAGGTGGAGAGCAAGCAGCGGGTGCTCGGCGAGACCCTCGGCTACCAGCCGCAGGGCGGCACCCGGATCGACTACGTGGAAAGTCTCGGCGACTTCAAGACCGCGTGGGACCTGGTCACCTTCGCCGGGTTCCTGGGCACCGGGATGCGGCTGGAGTTCACCTGGCACGGCTGCGACTCCGCGCTGGCCGCGCCGCTGGTGCTCGACCTGGCCCGGCTCACCGCCGCCGCGCACGCCGCCGGGCACCGCGGGCCGCTCGCCGAGCTCGCCTTCTTCTTCAAGGACCCGCTCGCCGCGCCCACCCACGCGCTGGCCGAGCAGTGGACCCGGCTGTGCGAGTTCACCCGCCGGCTGCACGCCGGAGGCAGCGATGACCAGCCCGGCTGACCTGGCCGAGCTGGTCCGCGCACCGGCCGCGCTCTCGGTCCCCGGGGACGTGTTCGCCGGCGCCGCGGCGGCCGGCACGCTGGGCCGGCGTACGCCCGCCCTGGCCGGCGCCTCGGTGCTGCTCTACTGGGCCGGCATGGCCGCCAACGACTGGGCCGACCGGCGGCTGGACGCCGTCGAGCGGCCGGAGCGGCCGATCCCCAGCGGCCGGGTCAGCCCGCCCGCCGCATTCGGCCTGGCTGTCGGGCTCACCGCCGCCGGGCTCGCGCTGGCCACCGCCGCCGGCGGCCGGCGGGCCGCCGCGGTCGCACTGCCGCTCGCGGCCACCGTCTGGGGGTACGACCTGGCGGCCAAGAACACCGCCGCCGGGCCGGCCGTGATGGCCGCCTGCCGGGGGCTGGACGTGCTGCTCGGCGCCTCGGGTGGCCGGCTGCGCCGGGCGGTCCCGGCGGCGGTCACCGTGGCCGCGCACACCTGGACGGTCACCGCGCTGTCCCGCCGCGAGGTCAGCGGCGCCGAGGCCGGCCTGCCGCTGCGGACCCTGGCCGGCACCGCCCTGGTCGCGGCCGCCGCCGCGACGCCCCCGGCCGCCACCCGTACCCGGTCCGCCGGCGACCCGACGCGGGCCCCGGCCCGGCTGGCGCGGGTCGCGACGGCCCTGCCGGCGGTGCTGGCCGGCTGGTACGCCGCCCGCTACGGCGGGGCGCAGGCGCGGGTGGTGGCCGAACCCTCGGCCGGTCGGGTACGCGCGGCGGTGGGCGCCGGGATCACCGGGCTGCCCGCGTTGCAGGGCGCGCTCACCGCGCGCTCCGGGGCCGGCCTGCTCGGGCTGGCGGTGGCGGCGGCGGCACCGCTGGGCCGCCGGC
>NZ_QGSW01000051.1:0-27570 GCF_003176715.1 Micromonospora sp. S4605 | reverse complement strand
CGCAACGCCCGATCCGACGCCCACTGGCGACGCGCACCAACCGGCACGCCACGCATCTGCTTCTTACCGCGCCCCATCGCAAACCTCCGTGGTCGAGGTGTTGCGACGATCAGTTGAATTCGCCTTGAGTGCCGTGATCGGAGTGGACCACGGTTTGCCCCTCAACAGGGCGGCGCCGCCAGCGGGCCATGTCGAGGGCGTCGATCACCAGTTCCGAGCGCAGGTGGTCGGCGATCGACCAGCCCACGACCCGGCGGGCGAACACGTCCAGCACGACCGCGCAGTACACCCAGCCGCCCTGGGTGCGGTGCTGGGTGATGTCGGTGACCCACAGCGCGTCCGGCCGTTCGGCGACGAACCGCCGGTTGACCAGGTCCGCCGACGGCGACGCGTGCGGGTCCCGGACGGTGCATCCGCGTCGCCGGCGCCGGTACACGCCCTGCAGGCCGGCATGCCGCATGAGCCGCTCAACGCGTTTGCGGCCGCACCGCACCCCGGCGGCCAGCCACAGCTTGGCGTGCACCCGCGGGGATCCGTAGGTGTCCCGCGACACCTGATGGATCTCGCTGATCAGCTGACCGAGCGCCTGATCGGCGGCCTTCCGCCTGGAGACGGGTCGGTCGCGCCAGTCGTAGTAACCCGACTTCGACACCCCGAGGACCCGGCACGCCACCGCCACCACGATCCCGCCGGCGGCGAGATCGGCGACGACCGGGTAGATCATTTTGGGAGGACATTCTCCCTCGCGAAATAGGCAGCGGCCCGCCGCAGGATCTCGTTCTCCACCTCCAGACGCCGCTTCTCCTTGCGCAGCGCCGCGAGCTCTTTGCGCTCGTCGCTGGTCAGGCCCTCGCGCTTACCGTCGTCAGTGTCGGCCTGGGCCAGCCAGTTCCGCAGACACGACTCCGAGATCCCCAGGTCCTTGGCGACCTCCCGGATCGGCTTCCCGCAGCCGAGCCAACTCGACCGCGCGCTGACGAAACTCCGGCGGGTGTGGTGCGGGCATCCGAACTCCTCCCTCGGCGACCAGTGTCGCCTCAGCTCAGGTGTCCGGGAAACCGGGGGAAGCTCACCACGACGCGAACGTGAACGTTTGTTAGCGGCACTGTCAGGGCAGGCGGACGGCGTATCGATGCAGAGCGACGCCTTGGTCGAAGGACCTTTGCTCGAGCAGGTCCAGTTCGACCTGCTTGTCGTGGTCGTCGAACAGCGGTCGGCCCGCGTTGAGGATGACGGGGTGCGTGAAGAGCAGGAGTTCATCGAGCAGCCCCGCGCGCAGCAGGTGCGTGGCGAGGGTGGCGCCGCCGACCCCTATGTCGCCGTCGGTTTCGTCCCGCAGCCTTGCGAGCGCCTCGATCGCGTCGTCGTCCCGGCCGATGATCCGGGTGTTGTGCCCGGCGTCAGTGCGTGTGCGGGACACGAGAACCTTGGGCATCGACGTCCAGATCTCGCCGTACTCGCGAAGGTGGTCCGGCAGCGTGTCGTCATTGCGCGCGCCTGACCAGAACGCCTCCATCGTCTCGTAGATCGTGCGGCCCTGGATCATCAGTGTCAGCGCCCGGGCCCGCGCGTTGAACTCCCGATGCAGCGGCTCTCCGATGCGTAGCCAGTTTCCGCCGCCCTCCTCCCCCGCGGCGTGCTCGATCTTGAGATCTACGGAGACGTTCATCCAGTACACGAACCGGCCTGGCACATGCCCTCCCAGTGATTGCGATCTGCAACTACTCGCCAACACTAGAGCAAGTGGTGGTAACCTGCAATCACTATGGAGAGGTCGCCGACAAATGCCGCGGCA
This sequence comes from Micromonospora sp. S4605, assembly GCF_003176715.1. Classification (NCBI taxonomy): domain Bacteria; kingdom Bacillati; phylum Actinomycetota; class Actinomycetes; order Micromonosporales; family Micromonosporaceae; genus Micromonospora; species Micromonospora sp. S4605. Next base: position 25,775 of record NZ_QGSW01000051.1, on the reverse strand, counting down.
CGGTCCGAATGCCCGATCAACCAGGCGGTGGAAGTGCTGGGCGACCCATGGACGATGCTCGTACTGCGCGACATCATCTTCGGCAACCGTCGCCACTTCCGTGAGCTGCTCGCCGACAGCGAGGAGGGCATCGCCACCAATATCCTCAGCAGCCGCCTGCGACGGCTCACCCAGGCCGGGCTGCTCACACGCCAGGACGCCCGACGCGGGCAGCGGGCGGCCTACTCACTCACCGAGGCGGGCATCCAGGTGCTGCCGATCATGGTGGCACTCGGGTCCTGGGGCCTGGCCCACCGCGACGGCGAACGCCGCCTACGCGTCCGTGCGGAGCTGCTCCGCGACGGCGGCCCCGAGCTCCTCGACCAGTTCATGGACGAGCTACGCCAAGTCCATCTCGGCGCCGCAGGGCCGAGTCCACACGCTCCGCGAGCCAGCGAAAGGCTCCGCTCAGCATACGAAGCCGCAATGCGAGACTAGGACACTTCGTCGTTCGGGCCCGACACCGGCCATGATCAGGCGCACTACTTTCGGCTACTTGTTTCATTGACCTGCGACCGTGGCCCGGCCAGGCTTCGGTCGAGGCGCCCGGGCTGTCGCTCTCATTTCGGCTGCCCACGCTGGTCGTGTGGCTCTCATCTGGCCTGCGCGGCCCGGGCGTCGCCCCAGGGCGGGGAGAGGCTCAAGAGGGGTTTGCTCTGCTCGAAGTAGCGTTGCCCTCCCGGCTCGACAACCCAGGTGGAGCGAGCATCGGAGGACGCGTTGAGTGGCACGTCAGATCGTCTGGTCATCGGGATGGACCCGCACAAGCGCTCTGCCACGATCGAGGTCATGGCCCGCGACGAGACCGTCGTCGGCGGCGGCCGGTTCGACACCGACCGCGACGGCTACACGGCGATGAGGAAGTACGCCAGCCAGTGGCCGCACAGGGTCTGGGCGATCGAGGGCTGCCAGGGCATCGGCCGGCACATCGCCAACCGGCTGATCGCCGACGGCGAACAGGTCGTCGACGTCCCGCCGAAGCTGTCCGCCCGGGCGCGGGTGTTCGCCACCGGGCAGGGCCGCAAGACTGATGCCACCGACGCCCACTCCATCGCGCTGGTCGGCACCCGCATGGCCGGGCTGCGCCCGGTGGTCAACGATGAGCAGCTGGCCCTGCTGCGGATTCTGGTCGACCGGCGCCGCTCCCTCGGCGAGGACCACACCCGGATGGTGTCCCAGCTGCATCAACTGCTGCTGGAACTGATCCCGGGTGGGGCGAAGAAGAGTCTGTCCGCCGCCCAGGCCAAGGCACTGTTGGCCACGGTCCGGCCCCGTGACGCGGTCGGCAAGGCCCGCCGGCGGGTCGCCGCGGAGCTGATCAGTGACCTCGAACGGGTCTACCGGCGCTCCAAGGAGGCAGACAAGGAACTGACCGAACTGGTCACCTCCACCAGCACCACGTTGATGGACCTGCACGGCATCGGACCCTCCGGCGCCGCCCGGCTGCTGGTCGAGGTCGGCGACATCACCCGGTTCCCCAACCGAGCCCACTTCGCCTCCTGGAACGGCACCGCCCCCATCGACGCGTCCTCCGGCGAGCATGTACGACACCGGCTCTCCCGCGCCGGGAACCGGCAGATCAACCGGGTGCTGCACATCATGGCCACCGTCCAGCTGCGCAACCCCACCGAAGGACGCGCCTACTTCGACCGGAAGAAAGCCTCCGGCAAAACATCGATGGAAGCGATGCGCGCCCTGAAACGACGCCTGTCCGACATCGTCTACCGCCGCATGATCAGCGACGCGGCCGCCGTGGCGGCGGGCCCGGGAGGACACCGGGGAACGACTACTGACTCCAGCGTGACCGACTCTCATCCCCCAGCCGGCTCTTCGGAGAAGTCACTACCCGGACCCGCCGAGACCCAGGATAGAACTCTCCTCCCGGCGGTGTCTTGACACAGAGGGGAGCCAGAAGCGGATAGGCCAGCCCTCTCGGCCGCCCCGCGCTGACACGGGGTAGCCAACGAGCCAGGGACCGCGTCACGCGTCAAGTGAAGCCACGACGTGTCGCATCAAGTGGAGGCCGACAGCTGGGCAACCGTCGACAGCCGACCGCCAGCACCGATGCCCGTCGTTGCCATGGACGGCTAGTCCGCTGGGGGCGGAGGGCTCGAACCTCCATCTGCCGCTCCAGAGGCGGTCGTGCTGCCGTTTGCACCAGCCCCCATCAGCCGCCCGACGCGTTCGCGCCGGGCGGCGTACCACGTGCCCCGGCCAGGATTCGAACCTGGACCCTCCGGATTCGTAGACCGGCGCGCTCTCCGTTGCGCCACCGGGGCGTGCGGACCGGCGCCCCAACCCCCCGGGGCGCCGGTCAGCGGTCATCCCTTCACGCAGACCACCTGCTTGAGGTGGGCGACCACCTCGACCAGGTCCTCCTGCTGCGCCATCACCTCGGTGATGTCCTTGTACGCGCCGGGGATCTCGTCGACCACCCCGGCGTCCTTGCGGCACTCCACCCCCGCGGTCTGCGCCGCCAGGTCGGCCGTGCTGAACGTCCGCTTGGCCTGCGCCCGGGACATCCGCCGCCCGGCCCCGTGGGAGGCCGAGCAGTACGCGTCCGGGTTGCCCTTGCCGCGCACGATGTACGACCCGGTGCCCATCGACCCCGGGATGATCCCCAGGTCCCCCCGACCGGCCCGGATCGCGCCCTTGCGGGTCACCAGCACGTCCACCCCGCCGTAGCTCTCCTCCGCGACGTAGTTGTGGTGGGAGGAGATCGGCTCGTCGTAGCCGACCTGCGGGAACTGCTCCCGCACCACCTCGCAGAGCAGGGCGAGCATCACGGCCCGGTTACGCCGCGCGTACTCCTGTGCCCAGAACAGGTCCCGCCGGTAGGCCGCCATCTCCGGCGTGCCGGCGAGGAAGACCGCGAGGTCCCGGTCGGGCAGGTCGGCGTTGTGCGGCAGCCGGCGGGCCACCCCGATGTGCCGCTCGGCCAGTTCCTTGCCGATGTTGCGGGAACCGGAGTGCAGCATCAGCCAGACCCGGCCGTCGTCGGCGCCGCCCTGCTCCAGGCAGACCTCGATGAAGTGGTTGCCGCCGCCGAGGGTGCCCAGCTGCCGCTGGGCCCGGGTCTCCAGCTGCGCCACCCGCTTGTCGAGGTCGGCGAAGCCGCGCCAGAACGCGTCCCAGCCGGACTGCTCCAGGCCGCGCACCCGGCGCGGGTCGACGGCGGTGTCCCGCTGGGCGAAGCCGACCGGGATCGTCGCCTCGATCGCCGAGCGCAGCCCGGCCAGGTCGTCGGGCAGGTCGGCCGCGGCGAGCGAGGTGCGCACCGCGGACATCCCGCAGCCGATGTCCACGCCGACCGCGGCCGGCGAGACGGCCTGCCGCATCGCGATCACCGAGCCGACGGTGGCGCCCTTGCCGAAGTGCACGTCCGGCATGACCGCGACGCCCTCCACCCAGGGGAGCGCGCCGATGTTGCGCAGCTGCCGCGCGGCCTGCGGCTCGATGCCGTACGGGTCGGTCCACACCCGGACCGGCGCGCGGGTGCCCGCGAGCGTGCTGAAAGTCATCGTCGGCTCCTCGTGTCGTCTGGTCGCCGCCGTCTCCGGTGACCGATAGTGATCGTGGACCGCCCGGGGATCGAACCCGGCGGGAGCGGCGTGCAAGGCCGCTCTGCGCCCAGCGCGCAGCCCGTGCCGGCGGGTGCCGGCGGTCGGGCGGTGAGCTTCCAGTTGCTCCAACGGCCCGTGTCGGGACGGGCTCGTCGCCCGTCCGGAACGAGAAAGCCGCCCAGGCCCCGGTGGGGTGGGCGGCTGCGCGTACGCGCCGGCGCTAGTCGCGCCACCACCCCCGTCGCCGGCCCTGCCGACGCTGACCCCGGACGCCTTCGCCCGCGGACCGCAGGGCACCACCACATGGCGAAAGCCACCTGGCGTAGGTGCGGTTACGCTGCGACACGGCGTGCTCCAAACGGGATCTGCGGCTCGGTTGACCTTGCGACATGGACAGTAGGCGGCCCGCCGGCTGACCGCAATTGATATTCGACGGCGAGTTGGTCACGATCCGTCGCGCCACCCGGCGACCCGGCGGACGACCGCCAGCAGGTACTTCCGGCGGTCCGTCGGGTCGTGGTCCGAGCGGTCCCGCACCGGCGTCGCGCCGCGTACCGGGCGGTGGTGGTCGAAGGTGGACTCCAGCATGCCCTCGCCCCGAGTCAGCGCCGGCAGCTGCTGCTCCAGCGCGTGCACCCGCCCGGCGGGGATGTCGCCCGCCACCACGTACGCCGCGCCCTGGGCGGTGGTCTGCCGGGGCACCGCGTCCAACCCGGCCAGCATGGGCAGCACCGCGCCGAGCACGTCGGCCGGCACCTCCAGCCGGAAGTGGTGCATCGGCTCCGCCACCCGGGTGCCGGCCTGCCGCAACGCCGCCATCAGCACCAGCGGGGTGAGGTTGCGGAAGTCCCCGGCGGTGCTGGACATGCTCTTGTCGAAGGTGCCGTGCGCGTGGCTCTGCCGCGCCCAGTACCCGGAGTGGGTCATGGTGACCGCGCAGTCGAGGACCTGCCACCCGTGCGGGCCCTGGCGCAGCGTCTCGTGCACGGTCTCCTCGACGGCGGCGAAGAACGCCGGCGGCATGGAGCCGAGTTCCACGCCGAGCCGGAAGGTGGTCCCGCTGCCCGGCGGGCCGGGCTCGACCCGCAGCCCGACGGTGGCGAGGAACGGGTTGGGCGGCACGCCGATGAACTCGACCGCCGCGCCGACCCCGATCACCTGCTCCACGTGCACGGTGGTGGTCTCCCGGAAGGTGACGGCCACGCCGTGGTCGTCGGCGAGGACCGCCTGGATGACCTCCTTCTGCACCTCGCCGTAGAGCGACACGGAGATCTCCCGCCGGATCGGGTCCTGCCGGACGTTGATCAGCGGGTCCTGCTCGGCGAGCTGGGTGAGCGCCGCGTGCAGCGCCCCCCGGTCGCTGGGGCGCCGCGGCAGCACGACGGTCTCCAGGGTGGGCGGCGGGAAGTGCCGGCGGGCCCCCGGCGGCGGCGCGCCGACCGGGTCGCCGACCCGGAGGTGGTCCAGCCCGCGCAGGATGGCGATCCGGCCGGCGGTCACCGCGTCGGCACGGACGGCGGTGCCCTGGTCGAAGAGTTCGATGCCGGTCACCTTCGGATGGTGGGCCGGGCCGGCGGGCAGCCGGTGGCGGATGCGCAGCGTCCCGCCGAACATCCGGACGTAGGCGAGCTTCTCGCCGGCCGGGCCACGCTCGACCTTGAAGACCGTGCCGGAGACCGGCGCGTCGACGTCACCGCTGGTCGCGGGCAGCAGGTCGGGCAGGGCGGCGACCAGCGCGTCGACGCCGGCGCCGGTGACCGCCGAGCCGGCGAGCACCGGGTGGACCAGCGCGCGGCGGGACTGCGCGGCGAGCGCCGTCCGCAGCCGCGGTGCGTCCACCGCCGCCTCGTCCTCGACGTACGCGGTCAGCAGCGCCTCGTCGCGCGCGGTGAGCAGGTCGAGCAGCCGGCCGGTGAGGGCCGGATCGGTGTCGGCGTACGGGACGAAGCGAGCGTCGGGGGTGCCGGGCCGCTCGACGGCGCCCATTGGCACGATGGCGGCGCGGAGCCGGGCGGCGATGTCCCGCAGGGTGCGGTCGGCGTCCGCGCCGGCCCGGTCGATCTTGTTGACGAAGATCAGGGTGGGCAGCCGCAGGCGCTGGAGCGTGCGCATCAGCACCCGGGTCTGCGCCTGGACGCCCTCGACGGCCGAGACCACCAGCACGGCGCCGTCGAGCACGCCGAGCGCGCGCTCCACCTCGGCGATGAAGTCCGGGTGGCCGGGCGTGTCGATCAGGTTGACCGTCACGTCGCCGATCAGGAACGACACGACGGCGGAGCGGATGGTGATGCCCCGCTGCCGCTCCAGCGGCAACGAGTCGGTACGGGTGGTGCCCGCGTCCACGCTGCCGGGCTCGTCGATCACGCCGACGGCGTGCAGCAGTCGTTCGGTCAGGCTGGTCTTTCCGGCGTCAACATGCGCCAGGATCCCTACGTTGAGCGTCTTCACGCCGCGTCATGTCCTTCGGGTCGAGAACGATTCCGAGCTGGGTGGACATGAACGTCGCGCGCATTCCCAGGATCCCTTCCGGTTGTCGGCAGTCGTGGGCAGTGCAGCAGCGCACCCGCCGGCCGGGCAACCGAATAACCCGAACGTGCGATCGGGGCGGAACCGGGTACCCCGCCGGGATGAGGCCGAACGCCGAGGTCGTGGACGTCGACGAGCCGCTCGCCGTCGACGTACCCCCCGCGCCGCACGACGCCAGCGGAGAGCGGGTGCCGATCCGTCAGCTGGCCGGGCTGGCGCCGGTGGCCCGCCCGGCGCGGCGCTGGACGCCCCGGCGGGTGGTCGCCACCCCGGCGGCGCTGGACCAGCCGCACGGGCGGCGGATCGTGGAGCGGTTGGCGGCCCTGGGCATCGAGGTCGAGCGGCTGCGGTCCAACCGGCTGGCCGGGGTGCGCGGCGACACCGAGCGGGAGACGTACGCCCGGGCGAAGTCGACCCTGGCGATCGTGGTGAGCCCGCCGTCGCGCCGGAAGCTGCAACCGATCGCGCCGAGCGCGGACTGGCGGTTCGACCTGGCCGAGGGCTGCCCGGCGCACTGCCAGTACTGCTACCTGGCCGGCTCGCTCTCCGGCCCACCGGTGACCCGGGTCTACGCCGACCTCGACGACATCCTGGCCGGGCTGGCCGGCTACGCCGGGCAGGGGACGGTGACCAGCCGCAACCCGCGCCGGGCCGGGGAGGGCACCACGTTCGAGGCGTCCTGCTACACCGATCCGCTCGCCCTGGAGCACCTGACCGGCAGCTGGCGGCGGGCGGTGGAGCACTTCGCCGGCTGGGACGCGCCGGTGCAGCTGCGCTGGACCACCAAGTACGCCGACGTGGACAGCTTCGTCGGGCTGCCACACGCCGGCCGCACCCGGGTGCGGTTCAGCGTCAACTGCCGGCCGGTGAGCGAGCGGATGGAGGGCGGTACGGCCCGGGTGCCGGACCGGCTGGCCGCGCTGCGCCGGCTCGCCCAGGACGGCTACCCGGTCGGCCTGACCATCGCCCCGATCATGCCGCTGCCCGACTGGCGGGCGCACTACGGCGAGCTGCTCGGCGCGGTCGCGGCGGCGGTCGACGGGGTGCCCGACCTGGACCTGACCGCCGAACTGATCACGCACCGGTTCACCCCGGGCAGCAAGGAGGTGCTGCTCGGCTGGTACCCGCGCACGAAGCTGGAGATGGACGAGACGCTGCGCAGCCGCCGGCACGGCCGGTTCGGCGCGGTCAAGTACGTCTACCCGCGCGACACGATGGCCGAGTTGCGCTCGTGGTTCGAGCGCGAGCTGGCCGAGCGGCTGCCGGCCTGCCGGATCCTCTACTGGACCTGATCGCCGCGTCGACTACGGTCGGGCACCGTGGCCCTGATGCGTGTCGACTTCTACTCCGAGGTGCTCACCCTCAGCACCTCGATGACGGTGATCCTGCCGCAGCGCACGACCTCGCAGGTCGGCATGGCCGGCGGCGTCACCGCCGGCGATCCGCCGGTGCTGTACCTGCTGCACGGCCTGACCGACGACGACACCATCTGGCTGCGCCGCACCTCGATCGAGCGGTACGTCGCCCCGCTCGGCCTGGCCGTGGTGATGCCCCAGGTGTCCCGCAGCTTCTACACCGACGAGGAGCACGGCAACCGGTACTGGACCTTCCTCAGCTCCGAGCTGCCGCAGGTCTGCTCGTCGTTCTTCCGGCTGTCCCAACGGCGCGCGGACACCTTCGTCGCCGGGCTGTCGATGGGCGGCTACGGCGCGGTGAAGTGGGCGCTGCGCGAGCCCGACCGGTTCGCCGCCGCGGCCAGCCTCTCCGGCGCGCTGGACGTGGCCACCCGCCGGCACCACCCGACCAGCCCGCTGGACCCGGCGGTCTGGCACACCGTGTTCGGCGAGCGCCGGGTGACCGGCACCGAGGACGACACGATCGCCCTGCTCGACCGGTACGGCGACGGCCGCGCCGACGCACCCGAGCTCTACGTCGCCTGCGGCACCGAGGACTTCCTGTTCGAGGACAGCGTCCACTTCGTCGAGACGGCCCGGCGGCGCGGGATCCCGCTCACCGTGGACTTCTCCCCCGGCACGCACGACTGGGCGTACTGGGACGCCAAGATCCAGGACGTGCTGGCCTGGTTGCCGCTGCGCGGGTGACCGCGGCGTCAGGGTCGACGGCGTGCGCCGGCGGGGTGCTCGCCCCACCGGCGCACGTCCTCCGGTCAGCGGCTCAGCACCACCTTGAGCGCGCCCGTCTCCGCCGGCCGGGCGAAGACGTCGTACGCGGCGAGGATCTCGTCGAGCGGGAACCGGTGGGTGACCAGGTGGCCGGTGTCCAGCTGCCCGGCGACCAGCATGTCGAGCAGCTTGGCCGTGGAGCGGGTGTCCACCAGGCCGGTGGTGATGGTGACGTTGCGGATCCACAGGTCTTCCAGGTGCAGCGTCACCGGCTTGCCGTGCACGCCGACGTTGGCCACGTGCCCGCCGGGGCGGACCAGGGTGGTGCAGAGTTCGAACGCGGCTGGGGTGCCGACGGCCTCGATCACCACGTCGGCCCCGAGGCCGCCGGTGACCTCACGGACCGCCGCCAGCGGGTCGGCGTCGGCGAGCACGGTGACGTCCGCGCCGAACTGCTTGGCCGCGTCCAGCCGGCTCTGCGCCCGGTCCACGGCCACCACCTGGGCCGGGGAGAACAGCTTCGCGGTGAGGATCGCGGCCAGCCCGATCGGGCCGGTGCCGACCACCACCACGGTGTCACCCGGGCGGACCCGCCCGTTGAGCACGCCCACCTCGTAGGACGTGGGCAGGATGTCGGCCAGCAGCACGGCCGCCTCGTCGGAGACCGTCGCCGGCAGCCGGTAGGTGGACAGGTCGGCGAACGGGATCCGGGCGTACTCGGCCTGGACGCCGTCGACGGTGTGGCCGAGCACCCAGCCACCGCCGCCGAGGCACTGGCCGTAGCTGCCCTCGCGGCAGTAGCGGCACACGCCGCAGGCGGAGATGCAGGACGCGAGCACCCGGTCGCCCACTGCCAGGTTGGTCACGCCGTCGCCGACCGACACCACGGTGCCGACCGCCTCGTGGCCCAGCACCCGGCCGGGCTGTACCGCGGGCACGTCGCCGCCCAGGATGTGCAGGTCGGTGCCGCAGATGGTCACCGCGTCGACTCGGATGATCGCGTCGCGCGGCGCCTCGATCGTGGGATCGGGAACGTCCTTCCAGGACTTCTTGCCCGGTCCGCCGTAGACGAGCGCCTTCATGGGGTCCTCCTCACGCCGTCGTCACCTCCCACGCTGCTCCGCGGAAGGCGCGGCGGGCAGGGTCGGACGGCCCGCCGTTCGGGTCCCGAGGTCCCGGCCCCGGCGGGTGACGTGGTCAGGCGCCGACGGTGCCGTCGATGCCCTCGCGGAGGAAGTCGGCGTGCCCGTTGTGCCGGGCGTACTCGTGGATCAGGTGCAGCATCACCAGCCGCAGCGAGACCCTCTGGTCCCAGCGGGCGTTTTGACGTTCTCCCTGCCCTGAAGGGCGGGGATTCCCTCCGCGCTGCGCGCGGAACAGCGCGTGGCGCCCGGGCGGATTCCTGTTTCACGGCGCGGCGCCGGCACGGATGCCGGTCTTACCTGCGCTCCACAGGCGTTTGAGTTGTCCCAGCGTCCCTGGGCCAACACATTGATCGCCGCGTTCACGTCCCGGTCATGGGTCGCCCCGCATGGGCAGGTCCATGACCGGACGTTGAGCGGCTTGGGTCCGTCGATCCGGCCGCACGCTGAGCAGGTCTGCGACGTGGGCGCGAAACGGTTGACCTTTGCGAACCTCCGCCCGGCGCGGGCGGCCTTGTACTCCAGCATTGCGGTGAAGCTGGCCCACCCGGCGTCGTACACGGACTTCGCCAGCCAGGTACGGCCGAGACCAGCCACGCACAGGTCCTCGACGTACACCGCTTGGTTGTCGCGGATGATCGCCGTGGACAGCTTGTGCTGCCAGTCCCGCCGGGTGTCGGCCACCCGGGCGTGCGCCCGAGCCACCTTCTTGACGGCCTTCTTGCGGTTGCTGCTGCCCCGCTGCTTGCGGGACAGATCCTGCTGCAACCGCTTGAGCTTGCGGGCCGCACGGCGCAGAAACGTCGGTGCCGTGACCTTCGTGCCGTCCGAGAGGACCGCGAAGTGCGTCAGCCCCAGGTCGATACCCACCTCGGAGTCGACCGGCGGCAGCGCTTCGTCGGTGGCCTGCACGACGAACGACGCGAAGTACCGCCCAGATGCGTCCCGGATAATTGCCACGGACGACGGGTCCGCCGGGAGGTTGCGTGACCAGCGCACGGGCAGGTCGCCGACCTTCGGTAGGCGCAGGCGGCCATTGTCGAGGACCGTGAACCGGGAGTTCTTGGTGAACCGGATGGCCTGCCGGTTGTCCTTGCGCGACCGGAACCGCGGCGGCGCGACCGTGCGGCCCCTGCGTTTGCCAGACAGGGAGTTGAAGAAGTTCCGGTACGCGGTGTTCAAGTCCGCGAGTGCCTGCTGCAACACCACGGCCGAGACCTCGCCCAGCCATGCCCGCTGCGGGGTCAGCTTGGCCTCGGTGATCAGCCGTCGGGACAGCTCGGCGTCGCAGATGTACCTCTCGCCCTGCTCGCGTGCCTGCTGGCGCAGGCGCAGCCCGTCGTTGAACACCACCCGCGCGCACCCGAACGCCCGAGCCAGCTCGATCTGCTGGCCGGGCGTCGGGTAGACGCGGAAGTTGTAACGAAGCTGCACATCGGACAATCTACCCTTGGTCTATGGCTGGCTCCCTGGATGTTCGCACCGGTAGACACTGCGTCTTCGTCCTGCACGCCCACTTGGTCTTCGTGACGAAGTTCCGGCACAGGGTGTTCACCGACCAGCACCTGACCCGCCTAGAAGAGATCATGCGGGCGGTGTGCGCCGACTTCGAGTGCGACCTGGTCGAGTTCAACGGCGAGGGCGAGCATGTGCACCTGCTGGTCAACTTCCCGCCGAAGGTCGCCTTGTCGAAGCTGGTCAACAGTCTCAAGGGTGTGTCCTCGCGACGGATGCGGCAGGAGTTCCCCGACCTGGTACCCCACTACCACCAGGCCAACAGGCTGTGGTCCGCCTCGTACTTCGCCGGGTCCGTCGCCGGCGCCCCCCCCCTGACCGTTCTACGCCAATACATCGAGCAGCAGAACAGACCAACCTAGAACACGCCCGAGCCTAGGCGGCCCTCCCACGCGGGCCTTCACCCCCGCCCTAAGGGCGGAGCACTGGCCCGCATCTCGGTAGCCGGTCACGTCCAGCGACTCCGCATCCCGCTCGATCCGCCGGGAGTGCTCCACCTCCCGCTGCCAGGCGTCGAACGCCTCCGCCCGGGTGGACCCGGTGGGGTCGTACGCCTGCTGGTAGTCGCCGGAGTCCGACCAGACCAGCGGGATGTCCTCGCCGTTGATGACCCGGCGGAACCAGGTGCGCTCCACCTCGGCCATGTGTCGCACCAGCCCGAGCAGGGTGAGCGTCGACGGCGGCATGGAGCGCAGCCGCAACTGCTCGTCGGTGAGCCCGTCGCACTTCAGGGCCAGGGTCGCCCGGTGGTAGTCGAGGAAGGCGCGGAGCATGGTGCGCTCGTCCCCGGTGACCGGTGGGCCGATCCGTTCGGTGGTCACTGTCGTCTCCCTCGTCTGACGGCCACCCGCCGGTCCAGGCTGATCATGCCCGGTGGTGGTCGGGCCGCCGCCGACCGGGTCAGCCGACCGACGCGCGGGCCACCGGTGCGTCGAAGTAGGTGTCCGGATACGGCTCGTCCCGGTAGCGGTAGTGCCACCACTCGCGGTCGTAGTTGACGAATCCCGCGTCGGTCATCAGCCGCCGGAGCAGCCGCCGGTTCTCCCGGGCGGAGTCGGTGACCCGGGGGTTGTCGGTGTGCGCGAGCGAGTCGAAGCAGTCGAACCCGGTGCCCATGTCGACGCTGTTGTCGGCGAACCGCTGCCCCGCCGGCGCGGTGCAGGGGACCAGCGGCCGGCCCGGCGCGTACGGGGGTTGGCTGGGGGTGGGGACGTCGACCAGGGTCAGGTCGAGCGTGCTGCCCCGGCTGTGCGAGGTGGGCGTGCCCAGGTAGCCCTGGTCGAACAGCGCCGACTTCGCCAACCGGGGGTAGAACTCCCCCTTCATCTGCTGCTCGCCCGGCCGCTTCGCCCAGGCGAGGAAGTCCTCGGCGGCCGGCTGGGGGCGGTAGCAGTCGTACACCTTGAGGCTGTGCCCGCCGGCCAATGCGGCGTCCTGGGCCCGGCGCAGCGCCTCCGCCGCCTCGCGGGTGAGCAGGCAGAGCGGTTCCCGGTAGCCGGCGATCGGCCGGCCGACGAAGTTGTGCGCCCCGGCGTACCGGATGTCGGTCAGGATGCGCGGGTCGACGTCGGCGAGCACCACGAAGCCCGGCAGGCGCGGCGCCGCGGCCGGCGCCGAGGTCGGGGTCGGGGCCGGCGGCGTGCTCGGCGCCGGTTCGGGTGAGGAGCGTCCGCAGCCCCCGATGGACGCCGCGAGCACCCCGAGCGCCGCGACCACCGCGGCCACCACGGCCGCCCGCCGTCCGGCCGGTGGCCCCGGGCGGACCGTGCCTGACCTGGTCACCCCTCCTGTGTATCAGCCCGCACGGCGGCCGGGACCCGGTCCGGCGACAGGTGGTCGCGCAGGAAGCGCAGCGCGGCCTCGTCGTCGTCGATCCCGCCGGCCTCGTGGCCGTTGTACCGCCAGACCGACAGCTCCGCCGGCCCCCGGTAGGCGTTGACCGCCGCGAAGACGGTCGACGGCGGCACGATCTCGTCCATCAGCGCGACGGAGAATCGGGCCGGCACCTCGGCACGACGGGCGAAGTTGACGCCGTCGACGTAGCCGAGGGTGGTCAGCACCCGCTCCTCGGCGTGCCGGTGGATGGCCAGGTAGTCGCGGATCTCCCGGTACGGGTGGGCGTCGGTGACCAGCACGGCACGCGGGATGTCGCTCAGGAACGGCACCCCCGCCACCAGGGCCGCCAGGTCGGGCGCCAGCGCGGCGACGGCCAGCGCGACCCCGCCGCCCTGGCTGTGCCCGAGGACCGCGATCCGCGCCGGGTCGACCGCCGGCAGGGTCCGGACGGCGTCGACCGCCCGGACCCCGTCGGCGATCAACCGCCGGTAGTAGTAGGTGCGCGGGTCCTCGATCCCCCGGGTGGTCACGCCCGGTGCCTCCGGTCCGGCGGCCGCCGGATCCGGGGTGTCCCCCCGGCTCCAGCCCGACCCCTGCCCCCGGGTGTCCATCTGCAGGTGCGCGAAGCCGGCCGACGCCCACAACAGGTTCTCCAGCGGGTGCCCCCGGCCGCCGCCGTAGCCGGCGTACTGCACCACGGCGGGCAGCGGCCGTGGGGCGTGGCGGGGCAGCCGCAGCCAGGCGCGCACCGGCTGCCCCGCGTACCCGGCGAAGGTGACGTCGAGGACGTCGACGGTGGCCAGGCCGGTCTCCACCGGCGCGGTCCGCGCCGGCCACCCGCAGCCGCGGGCCTCGGCGAGGGTGTCGGCCCAGAACCGGTCGAAGTCGTCCGGCGCCCGCACCTCGCTGCGGTACGCCCGCAGTTGCGCCTCCGGCAGGTCGGTGAGGACCATCGGCTACCGCGTTGCGGCGCGGACCGCCGCGCCGGCCGAGACGGTACGGGTGAGCTGCACGTGACGTCCTCTCGACGGTGTGGGAAAGCGGCCGCCCGACGGGTCGAACGGCCGAAAGGGTCCGATAAACTTCCGGAAGATCCCCGCAACTCGTCGAAACGCTAGGACCGACCTGCCATGTCGTCAACCCCCGTCCGTGGGGCAAGATGACCGTGCGGCGGACACGCCGTTCCGGGATTTTCGGTGGCGACGGTCGGCCCCGGCCCGACCGGTGAAGGAGACGCGGGTGGACGCGGACGAGGGACGCAGGGTGACCATCACCGCGATCGCGCGGGAGGCGGGTGTCTCGGTGCCCACCGTGTCGCGGGTGCTCAACGGGCGCTCGGACGTGGCCCCGGACACCCGGGAGCGGGTCGAGGAACTGCTGCGCCACCACGGCTACCGGCGCCGGGGCAGCCGCACCGTACGCCGCGCGGGCCTGGTCGACCTGGTCTTCAACGACCTCGACAGCCCCTGGGCGGTGGAGATCATCCGAGGGGTGGAGGACGTCGCGCACGGCGCCGGAGTGGGCACCGTGGTCTCCGCGATCCACCGGCAGTCGACCGCTGCCCGGCTGTGGCTGCAGAACCTGCGCGCCCGGGCCACCGACGGCGTCATCTTCGTGACCTCGCACCTGAGCCCGCCGCTGCACGCGCAGCTGCGCCGGCTCAACGTGCCCGTGGTGGTGGTCGACCCGGCCGGCGTGCCGGCCATCGACGTGCCGACGATCGGGGCCACCAACTGGGCCGGCGGGCTGGCCGCGACCGAGCACCTGCTCTCGCTCGGGCACCGGCGGATCGGGTTCGTGGCCGGGCCGACCCAACTGCTGTGCAGCCGCGCCCGGCTGGACGGCTACCGGGCGGCGCTGGAGGCCGCCGGGGTGCCGGTGGACGACCGGCTGGTGCAACCGGGCGACTTCTACCACGCCTCCGGCTTCGCCGGCGGAACCGCGCTGCTCGACCTGGACGAACCGCCGACGGCCATCTTCGCGGCCAGCGATCAGATGGCGTTCGGCGTCTACGAGGCGATCCGCCGCCGCGGTATGCGGGTCGCCGACGACGTCAGCGTGGTCGGCTTCGACGACCTGCCGGAGGCCCGGTGGGCCTCGCCGCCGCTGACCACCGTCCGGCAGCCGTTGGTGGAGATGGGCCGGCTGGCCGCGCGTACCGTGCTGCGGCTGGCGCAGGGCGAGGCGATCGACTCCCCCCGGGTGGAGCTCGCCACCGATCTGGTGGTGCGGGACAGCTCCGCCGCCCCGCCGGCCCGGTAGCCCGGCCGGCCACACCTCCCTCGGCCGGCCGACGGCTCCGCTTCCGGTGCCGACCCGACGGTTGCGGCCCGCTCTCCGGCCCACGTGCCGGCACGGAGAGCGGGCCGTCGGCGGTCAGCGGTGGTGGTGCCGCACCGCCCGGCAGATCTCCACCGGCAGCGCCGGTGCGCCGTCCACCGGCGCCGGGTCCTCCGCCGTCGGGGCGATGCCACCGGCCGCGATCCGGTCCAGGGTGGCCAGGCCCGCGGCGTCCACCGAGCCGAAGATCGTGTAGTGCGGCCGCAACGCCGAGTTCGACTGCACCAGGAAGAACTGGCTGCCGTTGGTGTCCGGCCCGGCGTTGGCCATGGCGAGCACGCCGCGGGCGTAGACCTTGCGCTCTCCGGTCGGGTCGGTCGGCGCCGGCGGCAGGTCGGTGGGCAGTTCGTCGCGGTACCGGTAGCCGGGGCCGCCGGAGCCGGTGCCGGACGGGTCGCCGCACTGCAACACCTTCAGCGTCGGGTACGCGGTCAGCCGGTGGCACGAGGTGCGGTCGTAGAAGCGGTGCCGCACCAGGTGCAGGAAGCTCTGCACGGTGCACGGCGCGGCGGCCCGGTCCAGGGTCAAGCCGATCGCCCCCTGGTTGGTGCGCAGGGTGACCCGGACCGTGCCACGGTCGGGGGTGCGCCGCGGGTCGGGCGGCAGCGGGACGGGCCGGGCCGCCGGGTCCTCCGGCGTCTCGGTGTACGCGCACGGCCCGGGGGTGGTCCGCGGCCGCTCGCCCCCGGCGGTGGCGGTCGGCGTCACGCCGCCGGGCGTGGCGGGGGCGGCCACCGCGGCGGTGCCGCCGGCGCCGACCAGCGCCCCGGCCAGCAGGGCCGCACCGGCGAGGCGGGCCAGCGTACGGGACGGTCGGCCGGGCGTCGCGGTGCCGGACGGGACGGGCTGCGGTCGGGGTTCGCTCGACACGGGCATCCTCCTGGGACTCGTGGTGCCAGAAAGACCGCAGTCTATGAACCTGATAGCCGGTTGTCGATCAGCGACACACCGCCCGTCAGCGGGCGCGGCGCCGAACCGCCCCGGTCAGCGGGCGCGGCGCCGGACCACCCGGTCAGCGGGCGCGGCGGCGGGCCGCCCGTTGCCAGAGCAGTCCGCCGAGCAGCAGCACCCCGGCCCCGCCGAGCGCGACGCCCCACCACCGGCCCACCGACCCGTCGTCGACCGGACCGCTCACCGCGGCCGGGCGCGGGTCGCCGGTGCCGGCCGGGGCGGGCGACGCCGGGTCGTCCAGCTCCCCCGGCTCCACCAGCCGCCCGACCGCCGCGTCGCGGGGCAGCGAGAAGCCCCAGTCGAGCAGCGCCGCACCCTGCTCCCAGCCCCGGGCCGGCCGTGGCTCCGCGCCGAGCAGTGTCACCACCAGCCGACGCCCGTTCCGCTCGGCGGCCCCGACGTACGTGTGCCGGGCCAGGTCGGTGAAGCCGGTCTTGCCGCCCAGCGCACCCGGGTAGCGGTAGATCAGCTGGTTCTCGTTCTGGATCTCGAAGCCCTTGGCCTTGCGCCCGGGCTGGGCCGGGATCCGGGTCCGCTCGGTCAGCGCGTACCGGCGGAAGGTGGCGTCGGCGAAGCAGACCCGGGCAATCAGCGCCAGGTCGTACGCGCTGGTGAACTGCCCCGCACCGTCCAGCCCGGACGGGGTGACCGCGTGCGTCTGGCGGGCGCCGAGGCGGCGCGCGTACTCGTTCATCGCGCGCACCCCGCCGGCCCGTCCCTCCGCGCCGCCGCCGAGGCGGGCCAGCAGGTTGGCCGCCTCGTTGCCGGACTGCAGCAGCAGCCCCAGCCAGACCGTCTCGATCGGATAGCGACCGCCCGGCACCAGGCCGACGGCGGACGATCCCGGCTCGATGTCCAGGTCCTCGTCGACGACCGTGACGACCTGTTTCGGGTCGAGCCGGGGCAGCATGGTCGCCGCCAGCAGCAGCTTCTGCACGCTCGCCGGGGTGCCGTACTCGTGCGGGCCGCAGCCACCGAGCACCTGCCCGCTGTCCAGGTCGGCGACCAGCCACGAGGTCGCGGTGACCGCGGGCGGGGCCGCGACCCCGTCCGGGACGACCAGCCCGGCGGTGGCCAGCGCCGGGCCACCCACCATCCGGTCCTCGGTCACCGCCGGCGGTGGCGTCGGCCGCGGCGGCCGGGACACCTTCGGCGCCGGCGCCCGCGGGCAGGGCTGCGCCGGCGCGCCGGCCACCGTGGCGGGCGCGGCGGGCGGTGTGGTCGTGGTCGACGGTGTCGTCGCAGCGGGCGGTGTGGTCGCGGTGGGCGCGGCGGCCGCCGCCGGAGCGACCGCGCCGGCGGGCAGGAGTACAGCGGCCACGGTGGCCACCAGCAGCCGAACCCTCATGCCCGTCACCCTAACGGGCGGGATTTCCGGCGGCGCCGGCCCGCGGCGACCGAGCCGCCGACGCTGGTGCCGGAGGCCACCCGCCGTCCGGGACCATCGGCCCTGCCCACCGGGTCACCCGTGGGCGACGCTGGTGACCGGATGCGGCAGCCGGCCGCCGGCCGGCTGCTCACCCGTCCGAGCCCGTCCACCCGAGTCCACGGAGGTCGACCATGGAGGTCCTGTCGCTGTCCCAGCTCGCCGAGGAGCACCTGACATCGGCACGCGAGGCGAGCAGCGGACGCAGCGGGCGTTCCCTGCACCCCGGTGCACACCACCGGCTGCGGCAGACCCTGGTGGCCCTGGTCGGCGGCCGGTCCCTGGACGAACACGAGAGCCCGGGCGAGGCCACCCTGCAGGTGCTGCGCGGGCGGGTCCGGCTCACCGCCGGGGAGCAGTCGTGCGCGGGCGGACCGGGCGACCTGCTGGTCATCCCGCCGCGCCGGCACGCCCTGCACGCCGAGGAGGACGCGGTGGTGCTGTTGACCGTCACTCCCCGCCCCTGACGGCACGCCCGGGCCCGGCGGCCCGGGACCCGCGGCGCGGTGACGCGATCACCGGTTCGGTACGGGCGGCCCGTCCGCGCGTGCCGGCCGGTGGTCGTTTGGCTCACAAGCCGTTGCCCGCGGTGGCCGTGACCGACTAGAACCGGGTGACGATCGCCCGGACCGGCCGGCGACGGTGGCGAGGTGATGGCGTGGCTCTGATCTCCTTCGACGACACCGACGCGGCCGCCTTCGCCGCGACCCGCGAGCTGCCCCGCAACGGGCTGGACCGCTGGCGGCACGCGGTGGGCCAGCACCTGCGCCCCCGGGCCGGGATGACCGTGCTTGACCTCGGCGCCGGCACCGGCGCCTGGGCCGCCGCCTTCACCGACTGGTTCGGCGTCCGGGTGGTGGGGGTCGAGCCGGCCGAGGCGATGCGCTCCCGCACCACCCACCGCCCGCTGGTCGCCGGCGACGCGGTCGCGGTGCCGCTGGGCGATGCCACAGTGGACGCCGCCTGGCTGTCCACGATGATCCACCACATCCCCGACCTGGACGCGGCGGCCCGCGAGCTGCGCCGGGTACTCCGCCCGGGCGCGCCGGTGCTGATCCGCTCGCCGTTTCCCGGCCGGCACCACCGGATCGCCCTGTTCCACTGGTTCCCCGAGGCGGTCCGGGTCCTGGAGCGCTACCCCGACCTGGCCCGGGTGCGCTCGGCGTTCGCGGCGGCCGGGTTCCCGGTGAGCAGCGTCGAACCGGTCGCGCAGACCACCGCCGCCTCGCTGGCGCAGTACGCGCAGCGGCTCGACCGCCGGGCGCACACCCCGCTCCAGCTGATCAGCGACGACGAGTACGCGGCCGGGGTGGCCCGGCTGGCCGTTGCTGCCCGGGACGACAGCGGCCCGGTCGTCGACCACCTCGACCTGCTCGTGCTGCGCTGAGCCAGGCCGCCACGCTGGCCGCTCGCGCCGCGACGCGGCCTGCTCCGGCAGCGGGCACCCGGTCGCCTGCTGGTCCGCTACGTCGCTCGCCGGCTGCGTCGCCAGCCGGCTGGGTCGCTCGCCAGCTGCGTCGCTGGCTCACAGTCAGCCGACCAGGCCCCGGTGGCACAGGTAGTCGTGCAGCGCGGCGGAGCCGCCCAGCCGCCGCAGGCTGCGCCGGTGCAGGTCCTGCTCGCGCCGGGCGAGTTCGGCCCGGACCCGCTGCGGGCTGCCGGTGCTGCGCAGTTCGTCGAGGACGGCGGCGATGATGTCGAACGGATAGGCGCCCCGGCGCAGCAGCGCGACCACCTGCGCCGCCCGTAGTTCCGCCTCGTCGTACACCCGGTAGCGGGTGCCGCGCTCGCGCACCGGCCGGAGCAGGCCCCGCCCCTCCCACAGCCGCAGCTGCGAGGTGCGGACCCCGACCAGGCCGGCGACCACGCCGATCCGCAGGCCCCGCCGGGGTGCCGGCGCGGCGGTGGGCGGGGCGGCCACCACTGTCTCGAAAGCGCCGAGCACCCGCCGGATCTCGGCCCGCTCCCGGTCCAGCTCGGCATGCCCGGCGTCCAGCGCGGCCAGCGCCGCCGGCAGGTCACCGCGGTGCACCGCGGCCATGATCTCCCGGGTACGCGCCCAGCCGTGCCCCTCGGCCAGCCGCCGGGCCACGGCCAGCGCTCGGGCGTGCCCGGCGGTGAAGATCCGGTAGCCGGCCTGGGTGCGCTCGACCGGTGGCAGCACGCCGAGGTCGACGTAGTTGCGGACCTGCTGCACCGAGATGCCGGCGGTCGCCGCGACGTCAACCGCCCGCAGCCGTCCGCTCCGGTCGCCCACCGGCTCACCCTACCGCTTACCCGTTGTTTGAGACTTTCCCGGCCTTTCCGCCGAGGCCCGCGCTGTGCTCTGCGGAAAACCCTCTACATCCTCATGAATGAGACAATTGAAGGCTGCCAGACCCGTGGAAGCTCGGGCGGGATTCACCCTGCCCACGATCTCGCGAAGGGTTCGCATGCCGCAGCCAGCACGGTCCGCCGCCGACAGCCACGACATGATCGAGGTACGCGGAGCGCGGGAGAACAACCTCGCCTCCGTCTCGGTCGACATCCCCAAGCGCCGACTGACCGTCTTCACCGGAGTGTCCGGGTCGGGGAAGTCCTCGCTGGTCTTCGGGACCATCGCCGCCGAGTCGCAGCGCATGATCAACGAGACCTACAGCGCCTTCCTCCAGTCGTTCATGCCCAGCCTGAGCCGCCCGGACGTCGACTCGCTGCGCAACCTCACCCCGGCCATCGTGGTCGACCAGGAGCGGATGGGCGCCAACTCCCGCTCGACCGTCGGCACCGCGACGGACGCGTACGCGATGCTGCGGATCGTGTTCAGCCGGCTGGGCAGCCCGCAGGTGGGTGGGGCTGGCGCGTTCAGCTTCAACCTGGCCGAGGGGATGTGCCCCACCTGCGAGGGCCTCGGCCGGATCTCCGACCTCGACGTGCACGAACTGGTCGACGTCGAGCGCTCGCTCAACGACGGCGCGATCAAGGTGCCGAACTTCGCCGTCGACTCGTGGTACTGGCAGACGATCGTCGGCTCGGGCCTGTTCGACCCGGACGCCAAGCTCCAGGACTACACGCCGCAGCAGTGGGAGGCCTTCCTCCACAAGCCGGCCACGAAGATCAAGATGGGCAGCAACAACTGGACGTACGAGGGCCTGGCGGTGAAGGTGCGCCGGCTCTACCTGAGCAAGGACCGCGAGTCGATGCAGCCGCACATCCGTGCCTTCGTCGACCGGGCGGTCACCTTCACCACCTGCTCCGCCTGCGGAGGCACCCGGCTCAACGAGGCGGCACTGTCGTCCCGGATCGCCGGGCGCAACATCGCCGAGTGTTCCGCGATGCAGATCAGTGACCTGGCCGAGTTCGTCCGCGGCATCGACGACCCGTCGGTCGCGCCGCTGGTCGGCAACCTGCGCGACCTGCTCGACTCGCTGGTCGAGATCGGCCTGGGCTACCTCAGCCTGGACCGGGAGTCGGCCACCCTCTCCGGCGGCGAGGCGCAGCGGGTGAAGATGGTCCGGCACCTCGGCTCCAGCCTCTCCGACGTCACGTACGTCTTCGACGAGCCGACCGTGGGCCTGCACCCGCACGACATCGCCCGGATGAACGACCTGCTGCTGCGTCTGCGCGACAAGGGCAACACGGTGCTGGTGGTCGAGCACAAGCCGGAAACCATCGCCATCGCCGACCACGTGGTCGACCTCGGGCCCGGGGCGGGCACCGCCGGCGGCCAGGTCTGCTACACCGGCGACGTCGCCGGCCTGCGCCGCTCCGGCACCCTCACCGGCCGGCACCTGGACCACCGGGTCGGACTGCGCGAGCAGGTGCGCCGGCCCACCGGGCAGTTGTCGATCCGCAACGCCGACCTGCACAACCTGCGCGACGTCAGCGTCGACGTGCCGCTCGGCGTGCTGACCGTGGTGACCGGGGTGGCCGGCTCGGGCAAGAGCTCGCTGATCCACGGGTCGCTGCACCGCCGCGACGGCGTGGTGATCGTCGACCAGTCGCCGATCCGCGGCTCCCGGCGCAGCAACCCGGCCACCTACAGCGGGCTGCTCGACCCGATCCGGTCGGCGTTCGCCAAGGCCAACGGGGTCAAGGCGGCCCTGTTCAGCGCCAACTCCGAGGGCGCCTGCCCGACCTGCAAGGGCATCGGCCTGGTCTACACCGACCTGGCCATGATGGCCGGCGTCGCCTCGGTCTGTGAGCGGTGCGAGGGTCGGCGCTTCACCGACGAGGTGCTCACCTACCGGCTGCGCGGCAAGAACATCAGCGAGGTGCTAGCGATGTCGGCCACCGAGGCCCGGGACTTCTTCCCCAGCGGTCAGGCCCGGGTGATCCTCGACCGGCTGGTCGACGTCGGGCTCAGCTACCTCACCCTCGGCCAGCCGCTCAACACCCTCTCCGGGGGCGAGCGGCAGCGGCTCAAGCTGGCCATCCACATGGCCGACAAGGCGAGCACCTACGTGCTCGACGAGCCCACCACCGGCCTGCACCTGGCCGACGTCGACCAGTTGCTCGCCCTGCTGGACCGGCTCGTGGACGCCGGCAACACGGTGATCGTCATCGAGCACCACCAGGCCGTGATGGCGCACGCCGACTGGCTGATCGACCTGGGGCCGGGTGCGGGGCACGACGGCGGCCGGATCGTCTTCACCGGCACGCCGGCCGACCTGGTAGCCCACGGCGACACCCTGACCGCCCAGCACCTGCGGGAGTACGTCGCGGCGTGAGCCCGTGGTCCCGGTGCCCTGCACCGGGACCACGGCGGTCAGCGGCCCGACGCCGCGCTCGCCGTCGACACGGTCGGGGCGTCGAGGTCGCGTAGCCAGGCGCGCAGCGGGCGCAGCGCCGCCGCGACCGGCGTGAGCAGGCCGACGGTGATCAGCAGCGCGTCGAGGAAGAGGACGGCGAGCACGCTGAGCACGGCCAGCGCCGCGGCGGCCCGGGCGACGGACACCATCCGCGGGGCCGGCCGGCGGTGAACGCCCTGGTAGTGGGGTGGTGCCATGGTGGTTCCTGCCTAGGTTGTCCGACGAGGTGCCCCTCGTACCCCGGCGGAGCCGGACGAACCCCGTTCATGACCAGCACCACAGCCGCGGCCGGGCTCGTGACCAGCGGGTTCAGCCGGGCAGGCGGCGTAGCCAACGCCGCTGCCAGGGTGTCTCCACCGCGCGCGGACGGTAGTTCGCGCGTACCCACTGCACCGCCCGCTCGGCCGGCAGGCCGTCGAGGATCGCGAGCGCCGCGATGGCGGTGCCCGTCCGGCCGGTACCGCCACGGCAGGCCACCTCGACCCGCTCACCGTCGTGCGCCCGGCGCAGCGCCTCCCGTAGCGCGTCGAGCGCGTCGGCTCGGTCGACCGGGATCCAGAAGTCCGGCCACCGGATCCGCCGGTGCGGCCACTGCGGCGCCGGCCCGTCCGCCAGCAGCAGGGCGAAGTCGGCCGGTGTGGCCGGATCACCGATGCGTCGACCGCGCACCGTCACGCCGCTGGGCAGAGCGACCGCTCCGGTCTGCTCGGTCCATACCTGCTCGACACCCATCCGGGCATTGTCCGCTCCCCCGCGCCCCTACCGAAGCCCCGTTCGCCCTCGGCTGAGGGCGATCTCCACACCGGCTGTCGGCCGCTGCGCCGCGCCCGGCTCTCGGACTTGGCCGGCGCGCGGGGCTGCGGGCCGTCTGGCTCTCGGGGGCGGCACGGGCGGACGAGACAGCGCCGCCCCCGGGCCCGGACGGGCTCGGGGGCGGCGCTGGGGTGTCGGTGTGCAGGTCGCCTCTCGGCGAGTGGCGCGACGCGGCTCCAGCCGTACGGTATTCCGCGAAGGCAATATGGTGAGGCCCGGGGACACTGATCACACCGACACCTCCCTCAACCTACCGACCCCGGTTCTTGTTCCCGGCCAGGTGAGACTGATTTCTCAGGGCTGCCGGCGGGTCATCGGACGGCCCCGTCCCGGTCGAGGGCCCGCTGGTGACGGGCGAGCGCCCGGCGGTACGCGTGGTCGAGCAGCCGATCGACCTCCGGCAGCCGCCCGACGCCGGGGTTGAGGACGCACGCCCAGCCGTGCAGCCCGTACGCGGGATGGGGCTGGATCTCGTCCAGCCGGCTGAAATCGACTTCCGACCGGTGGTCGGGCAACCCCGCCGGCGGGTAGCCGAACCGGCGCTGGAACTCGGCCCGGCCCAGCTCGACGTTCAGCCGGTAGACGCCCGGCCGGTCGAGCCGGGAGTCCTCGTCGAAGCCGGGCGTGTCGTGGTAGACGATCGTGGCGAACGGCCGACGCCGGTCCGGCCCGACGAAGAAGAACCGGTCACCCCAGTGCGTCTCGGGCACGCCCGACGTCTCGTCGGCCACCACCTGGGCGACGTCGGGCAGCGCGAGGATCCGCTCGGCGAGCGCCTCGGCGGACACCGGCTCCCGGCCCTCGTCGTACGACCAACCCACCGATGATTCACGTCTAGAAGTCATGGCCTCAACCGTATCCTTGAACTACCTTGTGAAGGTTCGAGGTCGCGTAGCACAGGAGAGTCCCCCTGAAGTCTCAATCCGGAGTACATGCCAAGGCGGGTGGTCACCGGCCGGTGGACCTCGCCCGCGAGCACGGCATCTCCACCCAGGCGGTCCGCAACTACGAACACGCCGGCGTCATCCCGGCGGCCCACCGCACGCCGAGCGGGTACCGCCGCTACTCGGCCCGGCACGCCCTCGCGCTGCGGGCGTACCTCGCGCTGATCCCGGCGCACGGCTACGCGACCAGCGGCGAGATCATGCGCGCCGTCAACGGCGGTGACCTGGACACCGCCCTACGGGCGATCGACCGCAGCCATACCCAGCTGCTACGGGACCGGGAGACGCTCGACGCCGTCGAGTCGGCCGTCGGCATCCTCGCGAACCCGCCGGCCACGGACCGGCCCGACCGTCCGCTGACGGTGGGTGCCCTCGCCCACCGGCTCGGGGTGACACCCGCGACGCTGCGCAAATGGGAACGAGCCGGCATCCTCGAGCCGGTCCGCGACCGCGCCACCCATCACCGCCTGTACGACCCGGACGACGTGCGCGACGCCGACCTGGCCCACCTGCTCCGGCGCGGCGGCTATCTGCTGGAGCAGATCGCCACCGTCATGCGGCGGGTCCGCGACGCCGACGGGCCGGAGGCGCTGGCCGGCTCGTTGGAGGGCTGGCGCGCCCGGCTGGCTGCCCGGGGGCGCGCCATGCTCCTCGCCGCCGCCCGCCTCGCCGACTACCTCCACGTCGAGGACGACGAACGCCGGGGCGCCGCCGCAACCACCGAGCTCGCAGGCACGACCGGCTGAAACGACTCCGGCTGGAGGCCGACCAGCTGACTACGGATGCACCCCGGCCGGCGTCCACGATCGGATGCGGCCAGCCTGCTGCGTCCGGGTGCTCGGACACGCCGCAGGGCCGGCACCCGTTGGTGGGGTGTCGGCCCTGCGGTCGGTGGATGTGCTGCTGGCCGGCACCCGGTGTGGGTGTCGGCCAGCAGTCCCCCTGTGAGGAAAGTCAGTGCGTGTTCGGTTGTCAGTTGTTCCAGTGCTTGGCGACGAGGTCGGCGGCCTGCTGCTCCCACTGGGCGTAGTGGAACGGGTAGGCCGACACCTGCACGGTCTGCGCGGCCTTGGTCAGCGGCATGTCCTGCCACCCGTCGACCTGCTTGAGACCCTTCAGGAACGCCATCGTCGAGTACTCCGGGTCGGTGATCTGCTCCACCGTGCCCCAACCCGAGGACGGGCGCTGCTGGAACAGGCCCTGCGAGTCATGGTCGTTGCGGTCACCCAGGTGACCCAGGTTCTCCAGCTTCGACTCCTGCAACGCGGTCGCGATCGCCACCACCGCCGCCCGCTCGTCCATGCCGGACTTCTTCGTCGCCGCGATGATCGCCTTCACGTTCTCCACCTGCTCGTCGTTCAGGTCGATGCGCGACTGCTCACCCTGCACACCATGCGGGATCAGCTTCGCCTTGTCGACGCCCGGCTTGTCGGCCTGCACGCTCACGGCGGCCGGCTTCACGGCCACGGCCTCGACCGGGGCGGCCTCGGCGTTGGTGGCGGGGCCGGCGAAGATGCCACCGGCGAAGGCCAGACCAGCAATACCCAGAACGCTCTTACGCATGATCGTGGTCATCACAAGCTCCTTCGGGGGATGACGCCACCAAACCCAAGGGGGACGGGTCACAGCAGCGCAAGCACCATCAGGCGCTCAAGACTTGGGGGAAGAACTCTTCGGCACTCGCGGGGCGGGGGATGCCCGTGGTGCCAGACGCCCGACCAAACCAGCGGGGCGGGGGTGCCCAGCCGCGGTGCCGGACTGTGTGTAACG